>NZ_KV814962.1:319945-488977 GCF_001814125.1 Staphylococcus sp. HMSC072E01
AGAGATGTGATATAAGTGATTGAATTTGCTAATATACCAGTTAAACTATCACTGATTGATTTCATTGCTGAATTAATTTTCGCTGTTACATCACTTGGTAATTTATCCATTTGATTTAATGAGAAATTAACCACTTGTTCTGCATCACGTTGTAAAGTTGGTGTTGCTTTGATTAAATTATTAACATTAGAAATAATAATAGGAGCAATGAAAGCTACTACGATAGCGATAATAGCGATTAATACGATAAAGATAGTTAAAATACTTGCCCAACGTGGGAAACCCCATTTTTCCAAAAGTGTTTGAAAAGGTAAGCAGATATAAAATAAAAATCCACTTAATAAGAATGGAAGAAACACTGAACCTATAATAGTTGCTATAGGTGTAAATACACTATGCACTTCCATAAATAACTTTATAAGTACGAACAGGATGATTAAGAAAATTCCAGTTCGAAACCATACTTTATTAAGCATAGACTTACTTCCTCCTAAAGTAATCAATTCATTAGTAATAAGTATATCTTAAATAAGAGATGTTAAAAAGGAAAAGTTGATTAACTAAAAAATAATTATATTATAATATTTAATTGTATAAAAATATATGAGCTTAATTAAACAATTCTTAATTCTCTTAAAAAAGTATATAGAATCTAAAATAAAAAAGCTTATTATAAACGTTTATATCACTGTCACTAATAAATAAAATTGATACAATATGAATATATATGAAGGAGAGAGGATAATATGGAAGAATTTAAAGCTGGAAAAATTAATAAATATATTTTAAATAGTAAAATTCTAGAAAGAGATATCACATTGTCGATTTATCTTCCAGAAGATTTTACTGAATTATTTAAGTCTCAGGTGATTATTTGTTTTGATGGATTGGACTTTTTCCGATTTGGAAGGATTCAGCGTGAATATGAACGTCTAAGAAAAGAAGAACGTATTGAACGTGCTATTATTGTTGGATTTCATTATGAAGATGTTGAGAAACGTAGAGAAGAGTTTCATCCTCAAGGTAGTCGTAGTCAAAAGACGATTCAGTCAGTAGTTAAAGAACTTTTACCTTTCATTGATCAAACGTTTCCTACATATAAGGTGGGAAATTCTAGATTATTAATAGGAGATAGTTTAGCTGGAAGTATTGCCTTTCTTACTTCATTGACTTATCCTTCAATATTTAGTCAAATAGCTATGTTTAGTCCGCACTCAGATCATACTGTTCTTGAAAAATTTGAGACATGTAAGCAACGTAATCGATTAACGATTTGGCATGCGATCGGTAAAGATGAAGTCGATTTTAAATTACCAACGACTGGTGAGCAAGCTGATTTTTTAACTCCAAATAGAAAGCTATCAAACCTTATTGAACAAGATGAGCGTGTCACTTACGTATACAATGAATTTAATGGTAGTCATAATTGGAAATCATGGAAACCTATGATCGGAGATATTCTCTATTATTTTTTAAATAATAATCATAGTACATATGAATAGTCTACAAATCTTTTTCGAAAGCCTTTTCAAAAAATGTTGTATCTAATAACGTATTAAATAAAATTTTGATATAATAGAAGTATGTTAAACAAAGGAGGAATTTCAATGAAGATAGGATTAGCACTTATTCCGTCACAATCATTTCAAAATGAAGTAGATGGCTATCGTAAGCGTTATGATACGGAGTATGCACGTATTATGTCACATATTACGATTAAACCTCACTTTGAACTTAAAGAAACAGAATTAGATTCATTTAAAGACGAAGTTAAACAAAAATTAGATGGATTTAAACCTGTAGAGGTCCACGTGACAAAAGCTTCAAGCTTTAAACCGACAAATAATGTTATTTATTTTAAAGTTGAAAAAACAGAAGAATTAGAAAATTTATTTAATACATTTAATACCGAATCATTTTATGGTAAAGCTGAACATCCATTCGTTCCTCATTTTACGATTGCTCAAGGTTTAACGAGTCAAGAATTTGAAGATATATTTGGTCAAGTGAAGCTTGCAGGGGTAGACCATAGAGAAACCATCGATGAACTTTCATTGTTACATTACAATGAAGATGAAGATAGATGGAACATTGTTGATAGTTTTAAACTAGCATGATATGTATATAAAAAAGAAGTCAAAACTAAAATGTTTTGACTTCTTTTTTTAAGAATATTTTTAATGCTTTTTACTTTTGATAAAATAAATGCCATAAAAAATAGCGAGTAATAGAAAAATGAAAGCTGAGACATAGAATGTATTATTTAATCCATTTGAGAATTGAGCGATAAGGCCTCCGAAAAGAGGACCAATCATTGAACCAAAGCCTTGGACACTATTAAATACACCCCAAGTTTCTTCTTGTTCAGACGGATCGATATGTCCAGCCATAAAAGTATTCCAAGCAGGTAATAAAATGCCATACATTAAACCTATAAAGGCGGCAACTATCCATACAACAATAATATTGTTAACTAGTGAGAGACCAAAAATAAATAGCGTAAACAATATGAATCCTACAAAAATAACGGTATACATAAAGCCAGTGCTATTTTTATCGATTATTTTAGATAAAAATAACATTGATATTGCACAACCAATACCACCAATAGCGATAGCAACAGTATATTCAATAGTTGTTACCCCCACAACTTTTGTAGCATACGTCGGCAATATTGGAAGCAAAGCTGATATTGAAGCACCTTGCAACAAAATACCTGGGAATAAAATCATATGACGCTTCATTACTTCTACGATTTGACCTAATTGTTCTTTTACAGGTTTAGTATTGTAATTTGTGAGTTTTACATCTACAAAATAATAAAGTATCCATGCAATAATGACGACAAGAGACATCGTGAATGCAAAACGCGTTGGATGTATTTTAACTAGAACATTCATAAACGCCCAGCCTACAAGCAAACCTAATAACCATGCAAAATATACATAACCCATTTGTTTGCCACGTTGACTTTCTTCCACACTAGATAACATGATTACCCATATTGGACTGACTGCAATTCCTAGCATAATTGCACTAATAATGATAATGATAGGATGAGCTGGAAAGAAAATAATTAGAAACAAGCTTAAAAAAGCTAATAAAAAACCTAAATTAAGGACAATTTTAGTCCCAAATTTCTTTAATAAAAAACCAATCACAAAGTTTGTAGCTGCATCTGAAATAAAATGAATAGATAACGCTGCTGAAGTCACAGCTACAGCGATAGAGGTTACAGTAGGTAAATAGTTAACATAACTTAATACATACATTCCCCTAGCAAATTCCATTAAAAATAAAATAACGAGCATTATTTTAAAGTTTTTACTTATGCTTTTATTGTTTGACAAAGAACTTAGCATATAATGGCACCTTTCCATAAATTTCTTGCTGTTGAGATGAATGATTGAGCATATTCAATAAATCGATACAAAGTCGATGAGTTGAATAATCTACTCTATCCTGACGCATTGTATTTATCATTAGAGTTAATTTGTTCGAATCATGTGTTAATTCAGAGACAATATCAATTGCATCTTCAGGAGTATTAGCAATTCTACCATACCCTTTTTCTTGGAAATAATACGCATTTTCTAGTTCTTGTCCTGGAGCAGGATTTAAGAAAATCATTGGGATACTTCTTGTCAAACCTTCGGATATCGTAATCCCACCTGGTTTAGTAATCATTAATTGACTTGAAGCCATCCATTCATTCATATGTTTTGTATATCCTAAAATGAGAACGTTGTCGTAAGATTTAAATCTAGCTTCCAAATTACGTTTAAGTCCTTTACTTCTACCACAAATCATAACGACTTGAGAATGAGGACTTTTTTCTAAGATACGTTCTATCATATGTTCAAAACCTTTTGATACTCCAAAAGCACCTGCAGACATAAGGATAGTATTTTTTTTAGGATCTAAATGATATTTTTTTAGCCAAGCCTGTTGATCAATATCCGCTTCAAATTTATCAGAAATAGGGATACCCGTGACTTTAATTAAGGATGCCGGTACACCAACGTTTACAAAGTCTTCTTTTGTATCTTCAGTAGCCACATAATATTTATGAGAATTTGGAGTAATCCAGTTCTTTTGTAGACGATAATCCGTCATGACTGTTGCGATAGGGATACGCATGTTAAATTGTTCAGTTAATACTGACATCACGGGCGTTGGAAAAGTCATTAAAATCAAGTCAGGCTTTTCTTTTAAAAGTAGGTTAATCAGTTTATTTAAACCATAGTATTTATAAAAACATTTATCTAATTCATCTGGTCGACTATAATAAAAGTTTTTATACATATTTCTAAAATATTTAAAGCTATTGATATACCATTTTTTACAAATAGACGTAAGGATGGGATGTGCTTCCATAAATAAATCATGCTCAATAACAGAAATATGAGATAGATTCATGTCATACAATTGATTGACAATACTTTGTGTCACTTGTAAATGACCATTCCCAAATGATCCAGTGATAATCAATATCTTTTTATTTTGAGTAACCATTAATAGTCACCCTCCAATAATTTAAGTTTAATCCATCGAATGATGTATTACAGTAAAAATACATACTAGGATAAATAATATGTATTTCATTCAAGAAAGTCATAAAATTTATTTATAGTGAATTATAGCATATTCGAACAATGATTACTTTAACTTTATACCCTTATCCTAGCACTAATAAAGTGAAATGTATGGGGCTTACACTAAGATAAGAAAAAATTTATAAATAATTAACTTGGAATTAATATTAATAATATGGAACAAACAAAAGTTATTTGATTTTGAGTAGTTCAGAATTTACTTTTTTAGGTGAGAATAAATTTATCAACAACTTTAAAATGTGTATAATAGAGATATTGAAAAAAAGGAGCGATACATTTTGAATGCGAATGAGTTGTTCAATAAAATAAGAGTTAAACAAGTTATAGGAACTTTAGATATAGATATCACTGATATTACTACAGATTCACGAACTGCTAGTGGAGAAAGTATCTTTGTAGCTTCTAAGGGATATACTGTAGATAGTCATAGATTTTGTCAAAATGTCATTGATCAAGGAACTAAAATTATAGTTGTAAATCGTAAGCAAGAAGTTAAAGGAGAAGTAACACAAGTTATTGTACCTGATACTTTAAGAGTAGCCAGTATATTAGCGCATACATTATTTGATTATCCAAGTCAACAACTCACTACCTTTGGCGTCACTGGTACAAATGGTAAAACTTCAATCGCGACGATGATTCACTTAATTTACAGAGGATTAGACAAAAATAGTGCATATTTAGGTACGAATGGATTTCAAATTAATGAAGAAAAAACAAAGGGGGCAAATACTACTCCTGAAACTGTATTGCTTACTAAGAAAATTAAGCAAGCTGTAGACAGTAAGGCTGAAGCAATGACTATGGAAGTCTCAAGTCATGGATTAGCTCTAGGACGATTAAGAGGGGTAGAATTTGATGTAGCTATTTTTTCAAATTTAACACAAGATCATTTAGACTTTCATGGCACAATGGAAGCTTATGGACATGCTAAATCATTACTATTTAGTCAATTAGGTGAAGATTTATCAAAAGAAAAGTATGTGGTATTAAATAATGATGATGATTTCTCTAAATATTTAGAAACGGTAACACCATTTGAAATATTAACATATGGTATAGATAATGAAGCACAGTTTATGGCTCAAAATATCAAAGAATCTTTACAAGGTGTACAATTTGATTGTGTTACTCCATTTGGCACGTATCATGTTTCATCACCATATGTAGGTAAATTTAATATCTCAAATCTTATGGCAGCTATGATAGCAGTGTGGAGTAAAGGAGTCGATTTCAAAGATATCGTAGAAGTGGTAAAATCTTTAGAACCTGTTGAAGGGCGTCTAGAGGTTTTAGATCCATCACTTCCAATCGATTTAATTATTGATTATGCACATACTGCTGATGGTATGAATAAACTGATTGATGCAGTGCAACCTTTTGTTAAACAAAAGCTCATCTTTTTAGTAGGTATGGCTGGCGAACGTGATTTAACAAAAACGCCTGAAATGGGGGCTGTTGCATGTCGAGCAGACTATGTTATTTTTACACCTGACAATCCAGCAGATGACGATCCTAAAATGTTGACTGCGGAACTTGCTAAAGGTGCAACGCATAATAACTATGTAGAATTTGAAGATCGAGCTGAAGGCATTAAACATGCTATCGAAGTCGCGAATCCAGGTGATACAGTTGTACTTGCTTCTAAAGGTAGAGAACCTTATCAAATTATGCCAGGACACGTGAAAGTGCCACATCGTGACGATTTAATTGGTTTAGAAGCTGCGTATAAAAAGTTTGGAAAATCCAACTATGATCATTAAGCAACTTTCTGAACAAAATGAAATAATCAATGTCTATCTATATGAACATGTGCATCATTCTTATTATATGATAGCTATTCCAGATATGTTTTGGTCTGTAGAATTAAATGCACAACTCAATGAACAGGAAATAAATGAAGAGTTAATAATGCAATTATTTACATTTAAAGAAGAAAGTGAAGCATTGCGTATAGCTTCTCAGTTATCTAAGTGGATAATAAAGGATTTAAAGGAGAATAATGAATGAGTTTAAAAGAAGAAATAGAATCAAGAAAGACGTTTGCTATTATTTCACACCCGGATGCTGGTAAAACGACGCTAACTGAAAAATTATTATATTTTAGTGGTGCTATTCGTGAAGCGGGTACTGTAAAAGGAAAAAAAACAGGGAAATTTGCAACCAGTGACTGGATGAAAGTAGAACAAGAACGTGGTATTTCTGTAACCAGTTCAGTCATGCAGTTTGATTATGATGATTATAAAATTAATATTCTAGATACACCAGGACACGAAGATTTTTCTGAAGATACATACCGAACATTAATGGCGGTTGACAGTGCAGTAATGGTTATCGATTGTGCAAAAGGGATCGAACCCCAAACATTAAAATTATTTAAAGTATGTAAAATGAGAGGCATTCCTATCTTTACTTTTATCAACAAATTAGACCGTGTAGGTAAAGAGCCATTTGAACTATTAGAAGAAATAGAAGAAACGTTAAATATTGACACATACCCAATGAATTGGCCAATAGGAATGGGACAAAACTTTTTTGGTATTATTGATCGTGAGACTAAAACTATTGAACCTTTTAGAGATGAAGAGAACATATTACATTTAAATGATGAGTATGAACTTGAAGAAGAACACACCATTGGCAATGATAGTGCTTTCGAACAAGCGATTGAAGAATTTATGTTAGTTGAAGAAGCTGGCGAAAAATTTGACAATGGAGCATTATTAAATGGCGATTTAACTCCTGTATTTTTTGGCTCAGCATTGGCTAATTTCGGGGTTCAGAATTTCTTGAATGCATATGTAGATTATGCGCCTATGCCTAATGCTCGTCAGACGAATGAAGAAGTTGAAGTTAGCCCGTTTGATGACGAGTTCTCGGGTTTTATATTTAAAATTCAAGCGAATATGGATCCAAAACATAGAGATAGAATTGCTTTTATGAGAGTAGTCAGTGGCGCGTTTGAAAGAGGTATGGATGTGACCTTGCAACGTACCAATAAAAAACAAAAAATCACACGCTCTACCTCTTTTATGGCAGATGATAAAGAAACCGTCAATCACGCTGTAGCTGGAGATATTATTGGATTATACGATACAGGTAACTACCAAATTGGTGATACATTAGTTGGAGGTAAACAAAAATTTAACTTCCAAGATTTACCACAATTTACACCTGAAATTTTCATGAAAGTCTCTGCTAAAAATGTTATGAAACAAAAACATTTCCATAAGGGAATTGAACAGCTTGTGCAAGAAGGTGCGATTCAATATTATAAAACACTTCATACGAATCAGATTATTCTCGGTGCAGTGGGTCAATTACAATTTGAAGTATTCGAGCACAGAATGAAAAATGAATACAATGTAGATGTCGTCATGGAACCTGTAGGTAGAAAAATTGCACGTTGGATTGAAAATGAAGAGGATATTCAAGATAAGATGAACACGTCACGTTCTATTTTAGTGAAAGACAGATATGATAAGTTTGTTTTCTTATTTGAAAATGAATTTGCTACACGTTGGTTTGAAGAAAAATTCCCAGATATTAAACTATATAGTTTATTATAAAAAATGACAATATAAGGTTTAATTTAAAATAATAATAAAGAGATACAATATTTTTAGCTTTAACATTGTTTATATATACCCAATCTGGTTATAATACTCTTAACAAATAAATACCTATGACTTAATGTCAGAGGGGAGTAACTTGAGAATTTGAGGGGCTATATTACTAACATCTTAAATTCAGCATTTTATCGTCATTACGAAGTTGATACTTCCGGTAAAATGAGCAAATTTGCTAAGTGAGACCTTTGCTATGAATTAGCATAGGTCTTTTTATTTGTAAAAAATAAATAAAGGAGCTGTCTTTTCATGGATCCAAGCTTAATTTTACCTTATTTGTGGGTAATATTAGTGTTAGTATTTTTAGAAGGATTACTAGCAGCAGATAACGCGGTTGTAATGGCAGTAATGGTTAAGCATTTACCACCAGCACAGCGTAAAAAAGCATTATTCTATGGTTTACTAGGAGCATTTATTTTCCGTTTTATTGCTTTATTTTTAATTAGTATTATTGTGAATTTCTGGTTTATTCAAGCGATTGGTGCTGCATACTTAATTTTCATGTCTATTAGAAATCTTTGGAATTTCTTCCATAAGAAAGATGAAGAGGAACAAGTTGGGGATGAACATCATTATGATGAAACTGGCGCTGAAAAGAAAGTAAGTGCTGGAAAATTTTGGGCTACCGTATTTAAAGTAGAGTTTGCTGACATTGCCTTTGCAATTGATTCTATGTTAGCAGCAATGGCTATTGCAGTGACACTTCCTAAGATGGGTATTCATTTTGGCGGTATGGATTTAGGTCAATTTGGAGTCATGTTCACCGGTGGTATGATTGGTGTTATTTTAATGCGTTTTGCAGCAACATGGTTTGTTGATTTATTAAATAAATATCCAGGTTTAGAAGGTGCCGCTTTCGCAATTGTTGGCTGGGTAGGTATTAAATTAGTAGTTATCGTATTAGCTCATCCAGATATTGGCGTATTATCAGAAGACTTCCCACATAGTACGTTATGGCAAGCAATCTTCTGGACTGTAATGATTTTATTAGTTGTGATTGGATGGTTAACATCAGTAAGAAAAAATAAAAAGAATGCTAAGCATTAGATGTAATCGAAACCTTTTGAAGTTTTTTTATAAAAGACTTCAAAAGGTTTTTTCAATTAATAACTATTTGTCAAATATTTTTAGAAAATATTTGACAATCGTTTGCTTATTAACACTAATGATATTAAAATTTAAGTAATATATAAATTAATTCAGATAGATATATAACCACATAAAAGTAAATCATTTTTTAGTGATATATATTGTGATTTCAAGGTTAGGAGTGGGCATCTTTGGATAATGATAAAAAACAAGTGATACCGCGTAGTAAATATGGGCGTAAACGTCACGAATACTTTCATAATGAAGAACGCGAGGAACGTATTGAACGTGAAAGACAAAAGCGTGAACATTTAGCGGAAAAAGAACAGCATCAAGCAAAAGTAAATGAAGAACGTGTCAAAGATAATTTAAGAAAAGCTAGAATTGAGAAATTAACACAAGAAGAAATTCAACAACAACAACATTTAGCTAAGTTAAGATCAAAAAGAGATGCATCAAAAACAGCTAAAAAAAATAATAGGCATCATTTAACTCTGCCTGAAGAACAACATCTTAAACAAGAAGACATACATAATGAGAAATTGAAACAGCAAAAACCAATTTCGAGTAATGGCTCAAAAAGTGAAAATGAAACGAATAAATCTATAGAACCAACTTATAGTAGATTGAATAAAAATAATGAATCTCGTCAAAAGTCTAAAAAAGAAAAAGACAATCAGCATAATGATACAATTAAAACACAATCTAAACATCCAACAATAACTGAAGAATCATACACTTCAACTAAGGATAAAGAATCAATCCATACTGAGAAAGAACAAATGTCAACTCAGCAACATTCAACTCAAGTAGAACATACTAAGAGTGAACAATCAAAGCACATATCTAATTCTGATAAGAATACGACAGAAAATATATCGGATCAACAACCTCATGAATCACATGAACAATCAGCAAATGATACACAAAATAAGATCGTTGACTTTTTAAAAGAACATTGGATTAAAATTTTAATCGCAATTGCTTTAATATTAATCTTAGTTTTAGTAAAAGCTATTTTTACTGAACCTTCTCAAGAACAACATTCAAATCAAACACATACACAAGATAAGAAGTACACAACAACTATGAAAAACGCTAATAATACTGTCAGATCAGTGGTAACAGTAGAAAGTGACGCACCTAAGAATACTTCAGTTCAAACAACAAATTCAAAATCAGATAATGAACTTGGCTCAGGTGTCGTCTACAAAACTGTAGGCGATACTTTTTTTGTATTAACAAATACGCATATTGTTGGTGAAGCGGATAAAGTTAAGATTACATATGGAGAGAATAAAAGTATAAAAGGTGACGTTGTCGGAAAAGATAAATGGTCAGATATTGCAGTAGTAAAAGCAAAAATCAATAATAAAAATATTAAACCTATCCATATTGGAAATTCAAATAAATTAGTTTTAGGGGAATCGATATTAATTGTAGGTAATCCTCTAGGAGAAGAGTTTAGAAATACGGTATCTAAAGGGATTATTTCAGGGTTAAATCGATTGGTTCCTGTTGATTTTGATAAAGATAATAAAAATGATGAATTGATGCAAACGTTTCAAATTGATGCTTCCGTTAATCCTGGACATTCAGGTGGAGCTGTAGTTAATAAAGATGGGGAGCTTATTGGTATCGTCTCATTAAAAATTAATATGCCAAGTATAGAAGGAATGGGTTTTGCTATTCCCATTAATGAAGCTAAATCAATTGCTAAAGAGCTTGAAAAAAATGGAAAAGTAAATTATCCCAATACTGGAATAGCTTTAGAAAATGTGAATGATTTAAATCATTATGAACGCTCACTTTTAAAATTACCTAATGATATAAATGATGGGATTTTAGTGAAAAAATTAAAAGATGACGGTTTAGGTAAAAAATCAGGTTTAAAAATTGGTGATGTCATTGTAAAATTAGAAGGTAAAACATTAAAAGATAATTTGCAGTATAGACACATCCTGTTTAACCATCGACAAGATTTAAAAACGTTATCGGCTAAAATTTACAGAGATGGAAATATTCAAGATATAGAAATTAATTTGAAATGACATTGAGGTGACAAACTAATGTCTATTTTCAGTAAATTATTCAAAAAATCAACGCCTCAACAAGGTATTGTTTTATATTATTTAATTGCAATTGTCGTTGCATTTTTATTACTCAATTTACCTTTTGTACATAAACCTGGCGTGAAGGTAAGTCCTATAGATACGTTGTTTGTAGCTGTATCTGGAATTAGTGTGACCGGTTTAACGCCTGTCAGTATTATTGATACCTATTCATCATTTGGCCAACTTATCATTTTAATTATCTTAAACATCGGTGGCATAGGCGTAATGGCGATAGGTACAGTGTTGTGGGTAGTACTTGGTAAACACATTGGTATGCGCGAACGTCAACTTATTATGCTTGATAATAATAAAGACACAATGAGTGGGACAGTTAAGCTTATTATTGAAATTGTTAAAACAATCATGACTATCGAAATTGTAGGTGCACTCTTGCTTGCATTTTATTTTTACAGAGATAATCCTGATTTGAAAAATGCTTTAATGCAAGGTTTGTTTGTATCTATTTCAGCTACTACAAATGGTGGGTTAGATATTACTGGTCAATCGCTAGTTCCATATGCCAAAGATTACTTTGTACAAACTATTGTAATGTTTTTAATTATTCTTGGATCAATTGGTTTTCCAGTATTACTTGAAATCAGAGCTTATATACGAAACAGAGTAAGTCATTTTAGATTTTCTTTATTTACTAAAATTACAACAACGACTTACTTTTTCCTATTTATATCTGGATTTTTATCTATTTTAGCACTTGAGTACAATCATGCATTCAAAGGATATAATTGGCATCAATCTTTATTCTATGCATTATTTCAATCTGCAACTACACGTAGTGCTGGATTACAAACCATTGATGTGACAAACTTTAGTGATGCAACAAATGTCATTATGAGTATTCTCATGTTTATTGGATCTTCTCCGAGTTCAGTAGGAGGAGGTATTCGAACAACGACATTTGCGATACTTATTTTATTTGTGATTAATTTTAATAACAATACAGAAAAATCATCGATTAAAGTATTTAATAGAGAAATTCATACCATCGATATACAGCGTTCTTTTGCTGTGTTTATAATGGCGACAGTACTTACTTTTGTAAGTATCATTATTATATTAGCAGCAGAAGCCAATAATTTATCATTCTTACAGGTATTTTTTGAAGTCATGTCTGCATTTGGAACATGTGGCCTATCACTTGGGGTGACAGATAATATTAGCAGTATTACTAAGGTAGTCTTAATGCTTCTTATGTTTATAGGACGTGTCGGTTTAATATCATTTATTATTATGATATCTGGGCGTAAAGAACCTGATAAATTTAGTTATCCAAAAGAAAGAATTCAAATTGGATAAACAGAGAAAGGAAAGTGGGATACATTCATTTTGAATTCGTTATCCCACTCTTTTTTGTATATAGATAGTTATGTTTTAAATGAAAAAGTAATATCGTTATTGAAATGAATCGTGATACCAATCAAAAAACCTTTTCTTAGTTTTAGCAACTAAGAAAAGGTTTTTATCCATGAAAAATAAGTAATAAAATGATGGCAACAATTTGACCTAAAGACGATGTAACAATACGTCTTGTATACTGATAACTCAATGATAATATGACTTGAGCTATAAAGATAAAAATAACAATCCACCATTTATCAAGATAGATAAATAAAGAACTAGAACATAATGCAGGTATTAAAATTGTTATCCAGCGAGGTAGTCTGAATTTATTTAACTCTTTTTGTAAGACAGCACGCATGTATAACTCATGACAAGGAATGACAAATAAGATAGTAATTAACATTTGCCATTTAAAATATACACCTGTTCTTGATAATTCTTTAATTAATTCGGTATAAGTAATTTGTGACGATATAAGTGAAAATATAAGTTGTATTATCACTAATACAACACCTGTGATTACGCCCACACCAATAGAGGTTAATAGACGTTTTGATGTGATATCCCGTTGATAAAATACATAACTAATGCCAGCAATTAACATTATACCAGTATATAAATACCAATATTCTTGATGTTCTCCCCACATTATAAATAAGATGAGATGAAATACAATAAAACTTGCAACAAACCAAATTAAGGGTTTAGATGTATTTTTCATTTAATATTAACCTTCTTATTCAACGATTTTATATCGTTTGTGATTAATAACTGTTTTTTCAGGTAAATCTAGTTCATTAAAATTTTCCATAATTGTCAAATCAACAATAACTGAATTATCATTAATTTTTTCAACACGGCCTCTTAAACCGTCATAAAATTCTACAATATTTCCAACTTCTGCAACAGTCATTTCGAGTCCTCCTCAAATCATAGCTAGACTATATTGTACTAAAATTTACACTACAAATAAACAAATATATACTAAAATTAGAAAATATTATATTATTTTTGAAAATAATGCCATAATTAAATTAAACAATCGATAATGGATGATGTATTGCATTGTTAAATTTTAAAAGAAAGAGAAAGGTGAGTACTATGAAATTTGTAAGTAATAATAATATTACTGACCCTACAATTAACCTAGCTATGGAAGAATATGTACTTAAACATTTACCTGCAGATGATAGTTACTTTTTATTTTATGTTAATGAACCCTCAATCATTGTAGGTAAAAATCAAAATACAATTGAAGAAGTTAATAAACAGTATGTAGATGATCATCATATTCATGTTGTACGACGAATTTCTGGAGGAGGAGCTGTGTATCATGATAAAGGAAATTTGAATTTTAGCTTTGTAACGAGTGATGATGGTAACAGTTTTCATAACTTTAAGAAATTTACTGAGCCTATTGTTCAAGCTTTACAATCTATGGGTGTAGATGCAGAAATGACAGGCCGTAATGACATTCAAGTAGACACAGCTAAAATTTCCGGAAATGCTATGGTTAAGGTTAAAAATCGTATGTTTAGTCATGGTACATTAATGCTAAATAGCGATTTAGAAGAAGTACAAAACGCTTTAAAAGTGAACCCTAAAAAAATTCAATCTAAAGGTGTGAAGTCTGTACGTAAACGCGTAGCAAACATTGAAGAATTTTTAGATGAATCTATTACAATCGATCAATTTAAGCAAATCATTTTAAAAACTATCTTTGGTGAGCATGAAGTAGAGGAATATCATTTAACGGAAGAAGACTGGAACAATATTAAGCAATTAAGCAATGAAAAATATCGTACTTGGGATTGGAATTATGGTAAAAATCCTAAATATAATTTTGAACGGGACGAGAAGTTTGAAAAAGGATTCATTCAAATTAAATTTGATGTCAAAAAAGGAAAAATTGAACATGCTAAAATCTTTGGCGATTTCTTTGGAGAAGGAAATGTCAATGAATTAGAAGATGCTTTAGTAGGAACATTACACGATTATACTCATATAAAAGAAGTAATGGAAGACTATGACTTTTATCATTACTTTGGTGATATTGATAAAGACAGTATATTGAAATTAATGGCGTATTAGTTTCAATATAAAAAAGGAGTCAAATTGTAGAAACAATGGCTCTTTTTTTTATATAAAAAAACCCTTTACTTAAAAAAGTAAAGAGTTACATGACGGAAACGGAGGGATTGTCTGTTGCCTTTAAATAGGCGCTTTTAAGCACTTCGTTGTCGACTTGTTGTCGGTTTGAGATACCTTAGAAAAAAGAGAGTTTTGAATCTAACATTTCATCTTCTTGTAACTTCATTTCATCTAGTAAATGACTATACACTCGCCATGTAATTTCTATGTTGGCATGGCCAAGTCTTTTACTAACATATTGTATACTAAATCCATGGCCTAATAACATTGAAGCGTGAGTATGTCGTAATGAGTGAAGTCCATAGTCACTTTTTAATTCATGTTTGGCCAGAATATTTCTCATTGCAGTTGTCACTGCTTTATTAGTGATGAGTGAAACACCAGTATTAAATATATAGCCATCTTTATGAAGCGGTCTAGAATTGATTACTTCTATTATGTGTTTCATATCCTTAGAAGTAATGGTCACATAACGATCAGCTGATTTTGTTTTAGTTCCTCTCAAATGAATAGTATTCTTACTCTTATTAATATCCATTCTTTTGAGTTTCTGAACTTCTCCAAATCTTGCTCCAGTCGCTATTAGAATGTAAATTGCTAGGTATGATAAATGTGATTTAGTTGAAGCGGTCTGCTTTAACAGTTGATAATCTTTTAAAGATAAATACTTTTGTTTTTCACTCATTGCTGCTTTTTTCTCATATATTGGCGCATTCCAAGTTGGGTCTTTATAAATTAGACGTTCATTTAATGCATCTTTGAATGCTTGAGAAAAACAATTATTTAATTTTTTTACGCTTTCTTTTGTTCTTCCTTCTTTACGACCACCAATAAATTGACCTTCAGCATATTCTTTAAGCATTTCTCTATAACCTAATTGGCTAACATCTTTAATAAGAATAGAACCAAATTTTTCTTCAAAGACATTTAAAGCGCTATAATATCTATTTAGCGTAGATTGAGACACTCTATCTACCTTATTAACTTTTATCCATCTTTCAAAGTATTCTATAAAAGTAATATCATCTGCTAATTGACCGCCTCTACTCAAATCAATATATAATTCTTTTTCAGCTTGTGAAGCATCTCTTTTAGTTCTAAAACCTCTTTTTCTGTATCTCTTACCATTATATTGAAAGTCATAAGTCCAAGTGCTATTGATTTTTTTTACAGACATAAATTTCCTTCCTTTCTAAAGTGATGATTGTATTAAAAATTCACCTCCTTTAAAGAACGTACGTTCGCATTAATTGTTAAAAAATAATAAGGGTAGATGGACTACCCTGAAAGTGCATAAAAAAAGGACTAGGCATTGTATGCCTAGTCCGTCGGATTGGTTACCGAAAGTATAAATATTTGTCGGATTGGTTACCGAAAGTATATTTATATGTTACCAGACATCTATTAAAATGTAAAATCTTTAATTTAAGTAATTGGCTTTAATATAATTATCGATAATATCTAGGGAATTTTGTGAAAGAGTAATTTGACCTATAGGATCCATATTGTTCAATCTACTAATTCTCTTTTTACTAATAGTTATTATATGGTTCATGTCGATATAAGTATTTTTGCCTAAATATCGTTGGTATCTATTAAATATTTTGTCTATATTTTCAGTATCTCTCATATTTTTATTTAGCATATTTCTAGCAGAGTTTAAATCTTTTTTAGTTTTTATACCAGAATCAAGTAATTTTTCTAACTTATCAGAATTAGATTGTATACCTTTTAAATTTTTATATAATTGCTTAACTGCTAATTCTAAAAAATGATCTTCTAATTCGATTGTTCGCTTATTATTTTTAGATGTTAAAGGGATTACAACTAACTGATCTTTAAATGCATGATCGTTCTTTTCAAAAACTACACAAAAATGATTTCCAGAAAACTCACTGCCTATATTTATTCCAAATTTCGCGTAGAGTATAACACCCTTTTTATACGCTTTATTCTTATTTCTATATTTAGGTATTTCTTTTATAAACATTTCTGATTCAAATTTCAACCAGTCATTTAAATATTTGAATTTTTTATTTTGACTTTTAAATGCTGTATCAAAATTTTTGGACGCTAGTTTGATTATTTTATCAATTGAATGAAATATAGCGATCTCCCTCCTTTGTTTATATCAAATTATCATTACAATATAATAGATAAGCTAAGTACTTAATTATTTATTAGCTATTTGTTTCAACAACTCGATAATTTCCTCATTTTGTTCTTGTATTTTGTTATTTTGTTTAATAATTTCGTCATTTTGTGCTATTTGCACGTAAGTGTTTGTTTTCATATCTTTATAATGAACAAATTTAGCTTGTTCTTTTTGGCTAAGGTGAGTACCAACGCCAATCAAATTATAAATATCCTCAAAACTATTAGCTTTATTTTGAAAATAAAAAGCATTAGATGTAATTTTAGTTGGATTATTTATCCCTTGTTTTTCAATGCTTTTTTCACGATAAGCTTCATTTTTTTCTTGAACGCTAGTAAAATCGTTATCCATTCCGATTGCTTTGTTTACTTCTTCATTAAGCGTAGGATCATTATTCCTTTGTAAATTAGCCAATCTTATCTGTTCTTCAGCGCTTAGTAAGTCGATTGCTTTTTTACCTTCTTTAGATAATCCACTTTTTATTAAGCCTATAGCGTAACCATTTTTAAAACCTATATTTTTAGACATGTAAATCCCCCTTAATTCCCATCTTTATATTCAAACACACGCAATGGTTCAAATTGAATAAGTATTTACCATATCGAGTGGAATAATCATATTTTTGAACTTCTTCTTTTGCTCGTCATTTAAATCGTTATAGTTCAGGCTTATATTACTAGTGTATTGACTATGTTGATTAGAAATATTCGTTGTTTCTGTTTCTACTTCTGAATTTTCATTTCTCCTTTATCCCACCATTAGTATGGTAAAATAATTAATTTGCGTAAATGTTATTTTAGCTCTTTTTCAATCTCTTCACCCTTAGCTCTACCTTTATCATCTACTTCAGTTTTAGGATCTTTCTTTTTCTTTGCGCTCTCTTCTACATCTTTAGTGCCACATGCGCCTAAAATTAATGTGGTTGTGAAAATTAATGCTAAGAATTTTTTCATTATATATATCCTTTGATTTATTTTTAATAATAAGATTTTACACAAATATCAATTTCTTATTTGAAAACAATTTTATCTTCATCATAAGCATCAACTGAATAACCTACATATGCATGTGTTTTTAATATTAAATGTTTTGGTTCGCTTTTAAATTCATATTCATAAATATTAAATTTGAATTCTTCTGTTATTGTATGGTGTTCTTTTAATTCAACATTTGTGTGTAATGTAAATGTTTGTAATTCATTTTCTAAAACAGGAAATTGACTCTTTTTATCAGGATTTTCATATCTTTCTACTAAAGTTAATGAAATTTTGTTAATAGTTTGAGAAGAATTACCACCCTCTATTCTTACAATTCCTTCCAAAGTATCATTACTATGAATACTTTTATTTTTTACTAAAGTTTCAACCTTCACAGAGTTTATTCCAATAGAAGCAAGAAGATTTTCAAACATAGAACCAAATCCTTTCTGATTAAATATTTTAATTAAACAATTACCATAACACTAATCAATTTTATGCAACTTATAAACCCTCAACGGCTCAAAAGTAATAACATATTTACCACAACGAGTTGAGTGTCCAAATTTTTGCTGATAATGATTCAAAGTTTGAAGTACAAATGATTCGCTTACTTCAAAATAATCAGCTAATTCATATAAATTATGAACATTTTGTAGGTATGCACTTATTAATTCTTTAAGAGGTATTAGAATTTCACAGGCCAACCTACGAGCTTTTAACTCATATTTTCTACTTTGTACATCTTTGTCATCGAGTATGTTTCCATAAGTAATTTCATGGTGTGCTAGTTCTTCCGCTAAAGTTTCCAATTTTATTGTAGTAGGGCGATTACTATTAATAAATATTTCGCCATTCATATAGAAACCAGACATAAACTTAGGTATGCTTCCAGTTTCGTTTATAGATATGTAATCATACTTTTTTAATAAATCTTCGTATCTCCCCATACAAAACACACCTTATTTTTTTCTATTTCTGATAAATTGAATAAATTGTTCTACTTCTTTTTGCTCATCTTCAGTTAAATCTGAATAATCTAAATGAGCAGCCATTGTATCTTGATTTTTTTGAGGGTTAAATGATGGATCGATATCAGATTTATTTACATTTAACGCATCAGCTATTTTTTGAACATTTTCAGGATTAATTAATGTTTTATTGTTTAAATAGTCAGAAATTGTACTGCGTGAAATTCCAGATTTATTTGCTAAGTCTAATTGTCTTAAACCTTGTGCTTTCATAAATTTTCTAATATTAGTAGATATTTGAAGTTTCAATTCGTAATTTCTATCCATATTTTTTACCTCTCGAAAAAAATTTTAATTTGTAATTTGATAATTCCATTATATAGGAAGGGAAACGTATAAACAAGCATTTTTCCGAATTTATCCGAATATTTTTCTTTGAAACGGAATTTTCCGTTTGACATTCCGGATTAACTCGGTTTATAATTAGTACATACTTAAAGAAAGCGAGGGATAAAAGAAATGCAAATTACTATGAGAGCTGCTAGAGTTAACGCTGGTTTAACACAAGAGAAAGCATCTAAAAGGCTTGGTATTAATGCTGACACTCTTTCTAGATATGAGAAAGATAACTCTAGAATACCTAGAAATATTATTGCGGAAATTCCAAAAGTTTATTTTATAGATAGCGATAATATTTTTTTTGGTGAAGAAACCGAGTTTTTTCGGAATTTATCTAAAGAGAATACAAAAGAAAATATAGAAACTTAATAATTAAAAACTCAGTGAGTTTCAACGCTCACATTGAACGTATAAGAGCGAGAGTGAGCGACGATATGAGCCATGCCACAATACATTATTAGGTCATTGCCAAGACTGTACGTTGAATGTGGGCGTTGAATGAAGAAGTTAAAGGAGGAACTAAAAAATGAATGAAAAAATCAATTACGCAAAAATAGCGCTCTTAACTATTATCTTGGCAGACCTAGTTAAGAACACTATTAAAAAGAACAAGGCAACAATAACTACTGAGTCATTTATTATACCGAAAGACTCTGAAAGTGTTAATGACTCTGCTCGTCGTCTTTTAAAATCTGTCGAGCAACATTGTAAATGAGCGTTTCGGAATAACGCTTAGAACATTCGTTCATAGCTAGTGAATATAAAAATTCTTCTGAGAAACCTTCAGAATTATCTCTTTTTAATTCTGATAATAAATTACGAAAGTATTCACTATCGTTACCAAATTGCTTTTCAACCTCTGGTTGGAAAGAACTAAAATATTTTTCAAATTCATACCAAGTCATATAAATCACCTCCAAAGGTGATTATACCAAACAATCGAACAAGCAAATTAATGGAGGTCGCTATGAATATACAAGAGGCAACAAAGTTAGCTATAGAAAGAGGTAAGTCTATTTATAGAAAAGATTTAAGAAATAAAGGGTTAAGAGGCGAAATCTTGCCTACAAACGACTCGTATCACGGTATGCTGTATACCATTCCAGATAAGAAGTCCTATAAGCAAAGATGGCAACCGTTGGCAGAGGACTTAGTATCTGATGAATGGTTTGTGACAGGAGAGGAATTAAGCTCCTACTAGTTTTTTTAAATCTATTAAAGCGTTTATGAGTTTTTTAGCATTATTTTTATATAAATTTTCCATTTCGATGATTGCTTTAGGATTGATTATTAGTTCAGCGAACCCGTCACCGCCATATCCAAGTATAACGTATTCATTTGAAGAAAGCTCTTTTGTGTAAGTCACAAAGTCGTCAAAATTAAAACCTAAAAAGTAATCATGATGCACTTGTTCATCATCATAAAAATAACGAGCCATTTCTTCAGAATACCCTTCATCTAAACGGTCTTTATATATTTTATAAAAATGATGCAAAACAAAATTTGCTTCGTTTGTAAGCATATTTATCACCTCCTAATAAGGAGTATAGCAGAAAGATAAATTTATATATTAACCCACAATCGAACAAACAACTTAAAGGAGGAAATGGGATGATTCAAAAAATCAAAATTGCTAAGGAGAAAAATAAGTTAAAACTTAATTTGTTGAAACATGCAAATATCAATCTGAAAACAAGAAACAACCCTGAACTGTTGCGAGCAGTTGCAGAGTTGCTTAAAGAGATTAAGTAAATTCCACAGTAAGAATTTGTTCTGCTTCAACACTTTTATACCAAATATCAAACAGACAGATTAAGGAGGTATAACAATGACAAAAAGAATAAAAGGATTGCAACGAGACACTTTAATTTATTTAGATAAAAATTTAAGTCAAAGACAAAGAGAGCTAAAAAAATCTATTGATAAATCTACTAGCGAAAGTAAATTATCTTACGCAGAAATAAACGAAGTTCTCTACCTAATCGATAGAGAACAACAGTACCTAGCTAATCATCGTCGCTAAGTTGAAATTGACTAAAGAAATCTTTATCAGCTTTTTCAGAATCAACAATGTATTTTTCGTACTGTTCCTTAGTTCCGCCAAGAACGTATTCAGTATTGTAATAGGCTTGTCCATTATCCAAAATATCAATTAATTTTGTACCAACATGAACAAGTTCCCAGCCGTTTTTGAGAAAGCTATTAGCAGATTCTTTAGCCATATCATCGTTAAAAGATAAAAGATGATAATAATTTTTCATGAGATTTTCACCTCCCTTCATTAAGGGATAAATCAATTATACATGAAAGGAGCATACAAAATGAGTCAAACATTAACAGTGAACATACCAGATACACACGTACTGATACCTAAAGTAGAACTTGAAAAGTTAATTAGTCAAACATTGCCAGTCACTTGGACAATGGAAGATCTCATTAAAGAATCTAAATTGAGTAGGTATCTAATATTTAAAAGAATATTAGAAGTCCCTAGATTCAATAAGTATTTAAAAGAAAATGGAATTTGGTTTGAAGGGCAAGGTGGAAGTTCATCACATTATTTTGATGCTGAACTAATGCGGAAGTTCTTAAAAGATTATAAGAAAGAAATTTATAACGGTTAATCAAAAAATCACTAAAAGGAGGTGATACAGATGTCGTATTCAGAAGCAGCATTTATTGTCGCAAGTCTAATATTCACATTAGTTTCAATCATACTAATTACTGCACAATTTTATATTATGCACGCGCTAGGTATTTCACTATTTGCAGCAGTAACAACGTTTCTCTATTTCGATAAAGAATTCGAGAAATTAAAAAAAGACTGAATGCTATCGGCAAATAGCAAACAGTCAAACAGTTAATAAAATATATTCAATTTAATCATATAACAACGGAGGTTTGTTATGCAAGACAATATTATTCTCTCAAGAGGCGAATATGAAATTTTGCTTAAAGATAGCATTGATTTGGCAATGTTAAGCAATGACTATAAACACTTAAAACGCAGAAATGAAGCGTTAGAAGAACATATCGAAGATTTACGAAAAGATACTAAGCTTTATATCAAATTATATAAAAACGCAGACTCAATAGCTAATCAATTACAGAAGATGTTAGATAAAAAAGAAATGGAGGATTTAACTAATGACTAACTTATATAACTTATCAACAAAGCATCAACAATTACTTAATATGTTGGATGAAGGTTATTCTATCGAAGATTTACAAGATACGTTAGACAGTATTGAGGTAGATATGAATACCAAAGTGGATAATACAGTAGGATTAATCAGAAGTATAGAAGCTGATACAGACGCAATAGATAAAGAGATTAAACGTCTACAAGCACTGAAGAAACAAAAGAATAATTTTATCGGCAGATTAAAACAGCACTTACAAGACGCTTTAGAAGTGCAGCAAAGAGATAACTACAGAACATCAACTAACTATATCTACAAACGCAACAATCAGCCTAGTGTGAAGATCACAAACGAAACGCTTATCGATAAAGCGTACCGTATACCACAACCAGATAAATACGATAAAAAAGCAATGAAAGAAGATATTTTAGCAGGTGCAGATGTTGAAGGTGCAGAATTAGTAAATTCAACGAGTTTGGTGGTGAAATAAGTGGAGTTTAATATTTCAAATGCTAAAGAAATTACCACAGATAAATCAACGTATCTCATATATGCAAAACCTGGCACAGGTAAAACACATACATTAAATTTCTTACCTGGTAAAACACTCTATATCAACGTAGATAAATCAGAACGACCTTTAAAAGGCAATGAGGATATCGACATTTTAGAATTCAACACTCACGAAGCATGGGAAGAGTGGGGTGAATTAATGAAATGGCTTAGTAAAAATAAAGAAACGGTTGATCAATACGACACGATTGTAATCGACAACATATCAGAGTTATTCCGTTCAATGCTCGCTAATCTAGGGCGTAACGGTAAAAACGAACGTGTTCCAGAAATGTCACATTATCAACGTGTAGACTTCTTTACGATTGATAGCTTGCGTTTCTTACAGTCACTAGGAAAACGACTGGTATTTATTGCATGGGAAACGAACTTTGAATCTTATACACCAGCAGGACAACAAATTACTCAAGCAGTACCAGATATTCGTAAAACTATTCGTGATAATGTCGCAGGACTTTGCCAAGTGGTTGCACGATTAGTTTTCAATGAAAAATCAGGCAAACGTGGTTTTATATTAAGTCCAAGTAACAATGTATTTGCTAAAAATCAATTAGATAATAGAGAACATTGTTTGCAAGAAGAGTTGTTTAAAGTCGGTGATGTGGATGACGGAGTTTAAACTCTATGACTACCAAGAAAATCTCGTTGATCAAGCAAGACATATATTACTAAAAAAATCTGGTGTACTAATTCAAAGTCCTCCAGGAAGTGGTAAATCGGTCATGATTGCAGAAGTTGTAAAAAATGCTGTGAACAAAGGTAGTCACATCCTATTTATTGTTCATCGTAAAGAATTGAGTTATCAAATCGAGAACACTTTAAAAAAACATGGTGTCGATTTAACTCATGTAGATATTCTTTCAGAAAAACGTGCAAAAAATATTTTATCTGAACTTACACCACCTAAAATCATCGTTACTGATGAAACACATCATAGTAGAGCGAAAACTTACAAAGATATTTATGATTACTTTCCTAACGCTTTAAGAGTAGGATTTACTGCAACTCCCTGGCGTGCTAATGGTAAAGGTTTTACAGATATTTACGATGAAATGGTAGAAGGTCCAACTGTTGAATGGCTCATTAATAACCACAAACTGGCTGACTACGATTACAAGAGTGTTGTGCTTGCAGATGAAAGTAAATTAAAGAAATCAAGTACAGGTGACTATACAAAACAATCGATGGATAAAGCGATACCTAAAGCAATATACGGCGATATTGTAGAAAACTATAAAAAATATGCAAATGGCCAAAAAACTATTCTTTACGCACATAGTGTTGAAGCAAGTGAAAATATCGCAGAACAATTTAGAAATGCTGGTATTTACGCAGAACATGCTGATGCTAAAACAAGTGCGGTTAAAAGAAATGAAGTCATGATGAATTTTAAAAGTGGCATTATCAAAGTTTTATGTAATGTTGATTTGATTTCAGAAGGTTTTGATGTTCCAGATTGTACATGTGTCATTTTAGCAAGACCAACAGATTCACTTGTACTATTCATGCAACAAGCAATGCGATCAATGCGATATCAACCTAATAAAAAAGCTTTAATTATTGATCATGTTGGAAATTATGCAAGGCATGGCTTACCCGATACCCCACATGATTGGAACAAGTATTTTAAAGGCTACAAAAAGAAGCGTAGTAAAAAGGAAAATGACGCACCGAAGTTAACCGAGTGTCCTGAATGTTTTACTGTCTATGCTTCTGAATTAGATGAATGTCCTAATTGCGGTCATAAAAATGAAACGGAAGAAAAGAAAGAGTTAGAACATAAACAAGCAGAACTTACAGACATCAAGCCTTTTAAAGTTGATTACACAATTAAACGATACAGCAAAGATTTAAAAGACAAAAAAGATTTAGAAACGTTAGAGGACTACTACCTCTATACAAAAGCGAATAACTATAAAGAATCATGGATTAAATTTAATCATCCGTATTACAAACAAGCACCATTCCCAGTCTTATATGCAGACTTAAAACCAATTAAACAAAAATATAACAATTAAAAAGGAGTTTTTATACTATGGCATTATTTACTACAGATTACTCAAATTTAGAAAGCAATGATTTCAGTCCACTACCAGAAGGCGAATACGAAGTGGTTATTAAAAGTGCAACAGAACGTGCGACTAAAAATGGAAAAGAAGAAACACAATTACAACTTGTTGTAAGAAATGATTTAAAGAAAACATCAGAATTACAAGCTAAACATGCAAATAGAGTGATTTTTGTTGATGAATGGAAACGCACAATCGATGGTCAATATAAATATAAAATGGATAACTTCATGCACTACTTAAATGGTATCGGCGTTCCAGAAGGTACACCTATTGAAAGCTTTGAACAGTTACTAGATATGTTTAGAGGTAAACCAGTAAGAGTTTATGTTAAGCAAGAAGAAAATGAATATAAAGGTGAAAAGCAAATCACCAATCGAGTAGCACCATGGAACTTTAAAAACACTAAATTTCCACAAGTGAATCATGAGTGGAAGTCGGATGATGATAAACCAAGCAACAATGAGTTCTCAGGTGGTGCAGAAATCAATGATGACGACTTACCTTTCTAATATTCCAGATGAATTAAAACAACTCAATAACTGGTGTGTATGGAAGTTTGAGAATAGAAACGGTAAGCGTACTAAAATACCTTTTAATGCAGCGACAGGTGAGTTCGCTAAATCAAATGATAAAAGTACATGGTCCAGTTATGAAACAGCAGTTAATGCCGAAGGTGTCGATGGGATAGGGTTCTTCTTTGAACCTCCCTATCTCGGCATTGATATTGATGACATTGATGATGATCTTCATAGATTTAAACAAGGCGATAAGTTAGACAATATTGTAAGCGAATTTAACGAGGCATTTAAAAGTTATACAGAAGTTAGTCCTAGTGGTAACGGTTTGCACATTATTGTAAAAGGAAAGATTCCAGGAAGTCGTAGACGTAAAGGCAATATTGAAATGTACGATAGTGGTCGTTTCTTTACAATGACTGGAAAAAATATCGGTAAATACAAAGACGTAACCGAAGTGTCAGAACAAGTATTTAAAACTATTTATAACAAATACCTATCAGATAACACTATTAAATATCCAACTACAAATAACTACCAAGAAAATATTCATAACCTTTCAGAAATTGATGTAATTAATGAAATTTACAATTCGAAACAAGCAAAGCTATTCGATGACTTAATGAAAGGGAATTATGAACCTTATTATACTTCTCATTCTGAAGCAGATATGGCACTCGCTAATATTTTAGCTTTCTGGTGTGCGAAAGATTATTCACAAATGGATAGTATTTTCAGACAGTCAAATCTATATCGAGATAAGTGGGATGAAAAGCGTAAAAATTCAACTTATGGTGAGCAAACATTATTTAAAGCGATCAATGAAGTTAATAACATATATACCCCTAAACAAGAAAAAGAAGAAAATCCATTAAGATATGCACTTAGTCACATATTCGATGCTGAAAAGAAAGATAAAGAATATCCGATTCGCAGCTATGACGATACTGGAAATGCTGATCGTTTTATAGATAGATACGGTCATTTATATAAACACAGTTATATAACTAATAAATTCTATATTTATGATGGTCAGAAATGGAAAGTTGATGATAGAGGCGCTATTAGGAAGCTCATTGATGAAATGATTGAAAGTATTAAAAACGAAAAAGTACTTCATAGCGAAGATGTAACAGAAGAAGAAGCTAGAGAAGCTTTTCAAAAATACTACAAAAAAACTAGAGGTACACAGTCCAAGAAAAACATCATGAACGAATTAATGCACAGAAAAACAGTTACACCTGATGAATTTGATAAAGACGACATGCTTTTAAACGTTGCAAATGGCTATATTGATTTAACAAGTAGAGAACTTTATAAGCACGATATTAATCGGATGTTTTCTCAAATTGCTAATACAGACTATAGCGAAAAAATGCAACCTGCTGTATGGCTAGACTTTTTAAACGACATCTTTGCAGGGGATAAAGCAGTAATTCGATACATTCAAAAAGCATTAGGTTACTCATTAACTGGAAGCACAAGAGAACAAGTCATGTTCATTCTATTTGGTAAAGGGCGAAACGGTAAAAGTATTTTTGTTGAAACGATTGCAGAAATACTAGGCGATTATTCAAATAATATGCAAGCAAAATCATTAATGGTAAAGAAAAACGACAACGTAAACACAGACATTGCTCGTTTGAGTAAAGCAAGATTTGTCACAAGTTCTGAACCTAACGAAGGATTTAGATTTGATGAAGGTTTAATCAAACAAATTACTGGTGGCGATAAAGTCACTGCACGTTTCTTATATGCTGAAGAATTTGAATATACACCTAAGTTTAAGATTTGGGTTTCAACAAACCATAAACCAATCATCAGAGGAACAGATGATGGTATTTGGAGAAGATTAGTATTAATTCCATTTGATGTGCAAATACCTGAAGAAAAAGTCGATAAAGATCTTAAGTATAAATTACTAAGAGAAGCACCTGCAATCTTAAATTGGATGGCAGAAGGCGCATATATGTGGATGAGAGAAGGACTTGAGTTGCCAGAGAAGTTGAGAGCATCAAGTAAAGCGTATCGTACTGAAATGGATGTTATCGAACAGTTTATTGAAGATGAATGTAAACGAGTAGATGACGGCAGAGTTAAGGCGAACGAATTGTACAGTGTATATAAAAATTGGGCGAATGAAAATAACGCTTACAAAATGAGCAATAAAGACTTCGGTCAAAAAATGAAAGAAAAATTTAAATCTAAAAGAATGACTAATGGAATGTTTTATTTAGGTTTAGAAATTCCAAATAAATATCCTGGATTAGAAAGTCTTTAAAAAATGTAGGGTGGAATGTAGGGTAAAAATTACACTTTAGACCTTATAAAGCCTATTATATCAATGTTTATTACTGATTTTATGTAATGATGTAGGGTAACGAATATAAAAGTCATATACAAAAATAAAAAAGTATATAAAAATATAGCGAAACTTTTTCAACGCCACCCTACATGATTTTTTTAGAACTTAGAGACAGTAAGGCTTGAATACTATTTTCACCCTACATTTTACTATGCATTGTGGAGGAAATTTTATGACTGAACAAAAAATACAAAATGAAATAATCTTAGCAATCAATCAACGTGGTCATAGACTTTGGAGAGCGAATGCTGGGAAAGTACAGACAAAAGATAACAGAATAATCAAATTACTCCCTAAAGGGTTTCCTGATACGTTCGGTTATCGTAAATCGGACGGAAAGTTTATAGCAATCGAAGTAAAGACAGAAAGTGGACGATTGAGACCTGAACAAGAGAAATTTAAAGACTTCGCAGAAACGCAAAACATTTTATATGGCGTAGCAAGAAGTGTGGAAGAAGCAATCGAAATTGTGGAAGGCACGCAGAAAGCGTAAAAAGGAGAAGATGAAGAATGGATAAAAAAACTAGAATAAATGAAGCATATGAGAAATTAGAAAAAGAAGGTCTTAACTTCAAAGAAGATAAAGCGATTTTCAGACTTAAAGATGGGACTATGGAGATTTATTTTGATGAAGAAGAAACAATAAAAACAGAATTTCACGATATGAACGTTTTTGTATCTGATGAATTAAAAGACATAGACACTTTCGAAGTATTGGAAAATTTGTTTTAGGAGTGATGAGTAATGGCAACAGTCAAAGCTGAAGTGTTAATCAGAGGCACGATTGAGTTACCAGCTTATGAAGAAAGTGACGAAGAAATGGAATACACAATCGAGCAAGCAAAGAAAAGTCCAGAAGAAATTTTCGACGATATCGACATTAAAGATGTAGATTTTCGTTATGAGCATTGGAAGTGATCGTATGTACGATAGATATAAGAATATTCCAGATGTGTATATCGGTGGTAAGAAATATCGATTATGTGACGTGTATAAGTATTTTGATGTCGGAGATGCAACTGTTCGTAAAAGATACTACAAGCAAAAATTAAGAGGTTGGGAACTTGTCTATGGTAAAGGCAAGGTTCCCGTTGAAATTGAACAAGGTAAGGGGATAGGCGAATGGAGAACGTAAGAGTAGCAGAACTTAACAAAGATGACATTGTCCAGTTCCAATGTGCTAATAAAAAGTTTAGTGCTTTTCAGACTGCGATTGTCAATCAAGTGTATGCAGAAGAAAAGAGATTAAAAACAGTTTGGAAAGCAGAAGTGGAAAACCAAGCAGGACGTACATTTACGATAACTGATAACGATGACTTTATCAGAGTGAAAGAACCTTTCACTCGTAAGGTGGATATGGTTAAAGAACCTAATCATTATACAAGCGATGAAGGTATCGACTTAATTGAATTTTGTAAACAACAATTTACCGAAGAAGAATTTAGAGGTGCAATGAAGTTCACTCAATTACGTTATGCACTTAGAACAGGTAGAAAAGAGAATGACTTACAGGATCAGCAAAAGTTAAAAGAATATGCGAATAGATTTATCGAAGTATTGGAGGGGTAAGCATGGCCAAGAAATTGCCAGTATATATGTGGGAGCCGTTATTCAATCGGCTTACCCGCATTTCAACTGAATACGCTCATAAAGTATTAGGCATTATACCATCATCACTTACAAGATATATTCAAAATAGAACATATAACCAAAAGTTAGAGTGTTACTTCATTAGAGAACCTTTATCTGTTAAAGAGAAGCGCCAACTTATCCAGCAAATAGAGATACCTAACGAAGTGTGGAGAGAAACTAGATTAAAAGGTTTATATGCAAGTGATCATGCTAGATTTAGAGCCAAGACTAATACAGGTTGGCGTTACTACTTCTTATATGAACAAAGAGGCTATTCTTACATTAAGTATCAAGGAAAAGAGTATCGTGCCAACAGACTTATCTATGAAACTTTCTATGGAGATTTAACTGATGATGACGTTGTCCATGCTAAAAATGAACTGAAATATGATGTTCGAGCTAGAAATTTAGTAAAGGTAACTAGAGAAGAACTAGGTTGTCTTACAGGTCATAAAAGCAAACGTAGAGGCATTGTTTTTATTGGAGAAGATGGCGAGTTATTAGATGAGTTTAAAAGCACAAGAGAAGCTGAGAAAGTGACGCTTTACAATAGACAAACTATCAATGACTGCTGTAATGATACTCGAAAAAACTATCACTCAATCGGATATAGAGCGTTCATGTGGGCAGACGAATATGAGGAGTTGAACGCATGATACTTAGCAACACAATTAACCAACGCTATCGCTATGCTACACAAGGTAAGACACCTACACAAATACAACATGAGTTACGTGAGTTAGGTGTCAAAGGCTTTGTGGTTAAGGTAGCTGGAAGTAGAGTGACGATGAAAGTAGCACGGGAACATATGAATAAGAACAGGGAGTGTATGAGATGAACGCAGAAGCTAAATTTGTATCTAGTGTTATGGACGCTAGATTGAAGAAAGTAAAAAGAGAACGTGACGCTTATAAGAAACAACGTGACGAACTCATCAATGATATGGCAGAAGTGAAAAGGAAGGCGGAAGCATACAACAAGATAAAAGAAGCTGCTGACAATCAAAGATTAAACGGTTTTGTATTATACGATAACGATAGTTTTATTTATAAATTAAATTGTGTGTTTGATGAAATGGAGTCCAACCATGAAAGATAAAGACTATAAACGTGCATGGATAGAGTTTAAAGAAGAATTAATTAGAGTTCATACACATTTAAAACACGTCGTTAAAACTTCTAATGGCGAAAGAGGTACAGGCGAATTGTATCGAGTAGAACAAGATTTATATCGCATGGACCAACTAGACGGGACTAACGATTTTAAAAATTTATTAAGTGATTTGGAGGAACAATAAATGGGAATTTTACCAATTAAAAAACTAAGTGAGAAAGCAATCTTGCCAACAAGAGCAAATCCGACAGATAGTGGATTAGATTTATATGTTGCAGAAGATACAACTATTCTAGCGCACAGTACAAAAGTAGTACCAACACACATTGCGATTGATTTAGCGTATGGATATGAGGCGCAAGTGAGACCACGTTCAGGCAACTCACTTAAAACTAAATTACGTGTAGCACTTGGGACAATTGATCACACATATAACAAAGAGATTGGAATTATCACAGACAATATCGGTGATGAGGCAATCGTAGTTAAAGCAGGAACACGTTTAGCGCAGTTGGTTGTTACACCAGTAATGTTACCAGAGCCAACGGAGGTGCAAGAGTTTGATGAAGTGTCGGAAAGAGGAGCGTATGGAAGCACAGGAGAGTAAAGACATATTAGAAAGAGTAAAGAGGTGCTGGGGAAGTGACGCAATATTCTAAAGTGTATTTGAAAAAGAACCATCACAAAAAAGGTATCAAATTAGGGGAAGTTGTAAAAGGTTCTAGCTGGTTAGAAATGACAGAACAGTTACCTAAATTGAAAGAACTACCTATAACACCTTATTTAAGATTTTGGGAAGTAGATAATGATCTTCATATAGATTACGGTTCGCACAGAGCAATTATAGTAGTTAAAAATCAAGGAGTGATACCATGCCACAATTTAGAGAGAATGAACGTATGACGTTGGTAGAGGCAGAGGATAAGGAAGAAGCTAAAAAGAAAAACGAAGGGTTATTAAATTATGTTAAACCACCTAAAACAAATTGGTGTTGGCTAGAAGATGAATATAAAAAAATAGGGATATTTGATAAGGAGTGAACGAAATGAAAAGTAGTGAAGAAGTAATCAAAAAATTAAAAAGTGTAATTAGCGACATTGAAGAATTAAAGCAGGAAGATTCGATAACACTTACTTATAAATCAGCATTGGAACACGTTATAGAATATATCGAACATGGAGAAGATGCAGATGATTAAACGTATATTAATTAACCTTTTATTTGCAGAATTACTATACCTACTTATTAAACCACTCATCATCAAGCTAGAAAGCGAAGATGATATTGATACTGCACCTAAAGATTTTGCTAGTGAGTGGGATCAGATTGATTTGAATAAAATTAAGGCGGAGGTGAGTGAGTAGTGGAATTGATATTATTAACTATTGTAGTGGTGGTTGGAATGATTTGTTACACCGTTTATAAAATAGATCGTAACCGTACGAATAAGTCAGAGAACTATTATTATGCTAACAAGTTAAAAACGTTCGAAACTAAACCAATGAATCCTACAAAGTGTCTTGGTAGTCACAAAAGCCTATCTAAGCCAACGAAAGATAAGGGCACAAGAATACCACCAGGAAAGGATAGTGAGCAATGAACAAATTAATCAATCAAGAATATGTAATTGAAACTAATGATGGTGACTTCTATGAAGAAGAAACTAAAGTATATGGTGGTCATGTAATAGTACAAACTGTATTAAAAGTCACACAATATGCGCATGAAGCTAAAAGATTTTCAAGTATTAAAGAAGCTAATGATATTGCATATGCATATGGATTTAAAGTGTTGACACTTAACACATATATTGAGGAGGACTAACTTTATGTGGATAACAATATCAATCATCTTAGCAATAGCATTACTGATTACATTAGGTAACAATACAGTGTTACGTCAAGAGTTAGACGCACAGAGATATACGAATGTGTATCTGTTTACTAAGTATGTGAGAGATTGCGATATAGAAGATGTGGAGTTTGAAATACAAAGAGCGAAGAAACATTTTAAGTAATGGAGGTAATCACTTGTACACACACGAACAAATAAGGGATATGATATTTGAATACCATTGGCGTAGAAATAGATTAGTAGACGAGGGATATACTAAAGAAAGTAACGGTACTGCTCAATATGGTATAGAGGCTACTATGCCTAAAGGTAAAGGACATACTTCAAATAAGGTATTGAATATCGTTACACGTAACGACACATTGTACAGAGTGTTGTACAAGCACATAGAAGTTGTTGAGTTTATAGATAAGTATGAGCATAAGATAAATGATGATATGAACCTTAATATCTTGTATGAGTTTAAGAAAGGGAAGAACTTCACTCAAGTTAAAAAGATTATGAAGATTGGTAGAGATAACTTAAACAAAAGAATTGATGAGATTGTGAACAGTTATCTCAATCAACAAGAAAAACACAAACAACACAAACAACACAAACAACAACAACAACACAATCAACAACTTCAACAAAATAAGCAACATCAACACTAATTTTTAATATACTTATATAAGATTTATAATTGAGTTAACACGATATGAATATACGGACACATCACTTTTGTGGTGTGTCTTTTATTATGGAGGTGAGCTTGTGGATATTATTATAGTATATGGTCCACCTGCAAGTGGTAAGACTACATATGTTAAGCAACATATAACTAATGAAGATATGGTTTATAATTATGATGCTATATCACAATCAATCACACTAAGTGAGTATCAGCACTATATGCCACAGGCTCATGACACTTGTATACTCATACGCAATATGATGCTCGATTATACTCAACATATAAGTAAAGGTAAGTTATATGTCATTACTACTTATTTATCCAAGAAGATAACAGATAGAGTATCTAACTATCACATAGTTAGAATGGATACTGATATAGATACGTGTATCGAACGTGTGAACAACAGTGATAGACCTGATAAAGATAAAGTCAAGCAAGTTATAAGAGAATGGTTTAATGATGGTAAAAGTAAACCTACAAGTGATCGTCATGTAGATAAAGAAACAATGAGATTTTATAAATCAAAAAAATGGCGTGAACTCAGAGAAAAAGTTTTACTAAGAGATAATTATGAATGCCAAGAATGCAAAAAGGAAGGTATAGTAAAAACTATAGATTACACAAAACACAAGTCTCTTGATGTTGACCATATTAAAGAGTTAGATAGTCATCCTGATTTAGCTTACGATATGGATAATTTAGTCACGCTATGTGTGAGTTGTCATAATAAAAAGCATAATAGATATCAAAAAGGGAAAGCATTTCCTAAAAAAGAAACAAAATGGACTGGCGATGAATGGTGGTAAAAAAATAAATAGCCCCCCGCTTAAATGTTTTTGGATTAAATTGTTGAAGGGGAAACGGGGCAGGGGAGTCTTCTCCCGACATTTATTGTGAAATTTTCACATACGACCCCTCCCAGATAAATTGAAACGAGGTGATATAACATTGGAACGTACTGAAGAACAAATTAAACAACATGAAGCTCGTGTACAAAAAGAAAAGCAGCGATTGGATAAAATTTTTAAATCAATACCTGATGATAAAAAGAGAGTGGCTCAAGGTCTAATTGTTCAAGGTGCTCGTATGCGTATTTTATTAGATGACGCTTGGAAGGATATTCAAGAAAAAGGTGATTATGAGCTGTTTACTCAATCAGAAAATGCTCCTGCTTATGAAAGAGAAAGACCTATCGCCAAGTTATTTAACTCACGCGATGCTGCTTATCAAAAAATAATCATGCAATTATCAAAATTACTACCTGACGAAATTGATGTTGTAGTTGATAAAGAAACTGGCAATTTAAGGAGTATGTTGAATGAAGATAAATAAACATGTTAAATGGTATATCGATAAATATAAGTATGGTGAAATTAAACTGAATAAAGACAGGATGAAACTTATAGACCATTTAGAAAACAATATCTTGTATAGAGATGATTTATATTTTGATAATGAGCAAATCGAACTATGTATAGCTTTTATCGAACGATTTTATTTTGAATTACAACCTTTCCAGAAATTTTTAATAGCTTTTGTTTTTTTATTTGATGAAGAAGACGAGCTTTACTTTGAACAATTTTTCTGGTTGGTAGCACGTGGTTCAGGTAAAAACGGGTTGATTAGTGGCTTGTCAACATACTTTATTAGTGAGTTACATGGTATTGATAATTACGACGGAACTGTTGTTGCAAATACAGAAAAACAAGCGAAAACGTCATTTGAAGAAATGCATAGAATGATAATTAAACACGGTTTATATGAAGGGAAAATCAATGACGTAGAAGGTGAAGGTGTATTCGACCCTACAAAACTTAGAATAACTTCTACTAAAACGCAAAGTAAGTTTGAGTATGCAACAAGTAATGCTGGAAGCAAAGATGGTGGTCGTGAAGGATTTATAATTTATGATGAGGTTCATAGGTATGAAAATAACGATATTGTTGATGTATTCTCTAGTGGCTTAGGTAAAGTTAAGCATCCTAGAGAATTTTTTATTGGTACAGATGGATTCGTGCGTGAAGGTTTCCTAGATAAAATGAAAGAACGTTCAAACGATATTTTAGAAGGAAGGGCAACAGATGACCGGTTGTTTCCATTTATCTGTCGATTAGATCATAAAGATGAGAAGGATGATCCATCTAAGTGGTCTAAAGCAAATCCTATGTTTGAAGAACCTATGAGTGATTATGGCAAACGCCTTTATCGTAAAGTTTTAAATCAATATAACGACTTGAAACATAGCCCAAGTGGTTATGAAAATTTTATGACTAAGCGAATGAACCTACCTGAAGAAGATTCTAGCAAAATTGTAGCATCTCGTGATGATGTACTTGCAACAAGTCGTGATATACCACCACTAAAAAATAAAACTGCAATTGGAGGCGTTGATTATGCTAGTATCAAAGATTTTGCAGCAGTAGGCTTGTTATTCAAACAAGGTGATAATGTTGTTTGGATTTCTCATTCTTTTGCTCGCAAGGAATATCTTGACCAAGCTCAGTTAAAACCTCCGATAAAAGAATGGGAAAGACAGGGGCATTTAACAATCGTAGATGAGCCTTCAATAAACCCTGCTCACATTGTCAACTGGTTTATAAAAATGCGTGAAAAGTACGCTGTTCAAAAAGTAGTTGCAGATAATTTCCGTATGGATTTAATGCGACCTTTATTTGAAGAAGCTGGGTTTGAAATAGAAGTATTACGAAATCCAAGAGGTGTCCATAGTAAGTTAGCGCCTAGAATTGAAACATTATTTGCAAATCATAGAATTATATTCGGAGACAATCCATTAATGCGTTGGTATACGAACAATGTTGCGGTACATGTCAAAAAGGATGGCAATAAAGAATTCATCAAGAAAGATGAACATAGACGTAAAACTGATGGTTTCCATGCTTTCTTACACGCTTTATACAGTATAGATGAAATACAAGAAATCGATTTAGATAAAGCGTTTGATTTATTAGATCAACTTAATTTTTAGTAACAAAGGAGGTGGTTAATTGGGTTTTCTGGATGCAGTATTTAAGAGGAATTTAGAATTAAGAGATATGCTCGATTTAGAATTAGCAAACGACCCAGCCAATCGTTCATATTTAAAGCGTATGGCTATTGAAACTGTAATTAATTTTATTTCACGAACATTCAGCCAATCTGAATTTTGGGTTAAAGATGATCAAGAACTAAAGCAAGATAAATTGTATTATAAACTGAATGTAAGACCTAATACAGACTCAAGTGCTACTGATTTTTGGCACAAAGTTATTTACAAATTGGTTTATGACAATGAGGTTCTAATCATTAAAAGCGACTCAGATGACTTATTGATTGCTGATGATTTTTATAGAGAAGAATTTGCTGTTTACGAAGATGTTTTTAAAGATATTATTGTAAAAGACTTCAAATTCGAACGTTCTTTTAGGATGAATGAAGTTATATATTTAAATTATAACAACGATAAGTTACAAAGATTTGTTGAGAGCTTATTTGCAGATTATGGAGAACTTTTCGGACGTATGATGGATACGCAACTTCGTAAAAATCAAATCAGAGGTATTGTTAGCGTCGATTCTGGCGGTGGAAATATCGATAATGTAAAAATGACAAGATTGCAAAAGTATATTGATAAAATTTATAGTCAATTTAAGAATAATGGTGTTGCAATCGTACCTCAAGTACCAGGATTCGAATATAAAGAATTGTCGAAAGATAGCACAACCGGTAACGATAATGGCGGAGAGAATCTACAAAAGGTCAAACGTATGATTATTGATGATGTTGCGAAAATTGTAGGGATTCCATCGAACTTAATACATGGAGATGTTGCAGATTTAAGTAATGCTATGAGTGCATATATAGATTTTTGCATTAATCCTTTAATTTCAAAAATCGAAGATGAATTGAATAGCAAACTTTTTACTGAAAGCGAATTTTTAAGTGGTAAACGTATAAAAGTTGTTGGTATCAATACGGTAGATCCAATCAAGAATGCAGAAAAAGTAGACAAATTAATATCATCAAGCGCAGCTAAACAAAATGAAGTTCGTGAAATGCTCGGTCTTGCACCTGTTGAAGGTGGAGACCGTTTTATTTTGACTAAAAACTATCAACCAGAGGATGAATTGAAAGGGGGTGAGAATGAAAATGAAGACGAAACAAGAGCTAATGAAAGCAACGTCTAAATATGCTTTTAAAAACGAAATGAAAGACGATAAAGTTGTTCTCACTCTTAGTGGACCAGTGGCTCAATCTTCTATCTTTGCCGATGAAACTATTAACAGTCATGATATTGCCGAAGTATTAGATGGTGTAGATAAAGATATTGTAATTCGTTTAAACAGCCCTGGTGGTGACGCCTTTCAAGGAATTGAAATTTATAATTATCTAAAAAACCACTCTTCACACATTACAATTGAAGTTACTGCTTTGGCTGCAAGTGCGGCATCTATCATTGCAATGGCGGCCGATGAGCTCATTATGAGCAAAGGTGCTTCGCTGATGATTCATGAAGCAGCGACCATCGCAATTGGTAATAAGGCGGACGTTAAGAAGACGCTAAATGCCTTAGAGACAGTGGATGCATCTATTGTTGAAATTTATAAGGATAAAACAGGACTTGATAATGAAGAGATTGAACAACTCATGACTGACGAAACTTGGTTTACAGCAAAAGATGCCGTAGACAAAGGTTTTGCGGACAAAACGAAAGATAAGGTTGAAACACCTAAAGAAGCTCAAGAAGATGTGGAAAACAATAGTGAAATGATTGCAATGAAGAATGAAATCGAGGGGTTAAAAATTCAATTAGCCAATTTCAAAAATAGTAATAACAAACCAAAGAAAAAACGTTATTTATAGGAGGAAAAAAGTATGACAATAAAATTTAAAGATTCAATCAACAAAGATGTTGAAAATTTAAAGAATGAATATTTTGAGGCAGTAAGAAATGACGCTGACCCTGAAACGATTGAAAATAAATATGCGGAATACATGGCTGCTTTCTCTTCTAATTTGCAGAACGAAGTGTTAAAAGAAGCGCGCGAAGAAGTTTATAACACTTCGACAGATAAGCAAGTGCGTATGAATCGTGGAGAAAACATTCTTACTGCTGAAGAATCACGTTTCTTTACTAATTTAGTAGAAGATGACGCAAACTTAGACACTTACAAAGAAGAGGTTGTTTTACCGGAATCTACAGTATTACGTGTATTTGAAGATATGCAAAAAGCACGACCTCTATTATCTAAAATTAATTTTCAAATCGCTGGAATTAAAACGCGTTTAATCGTTGGAGACCCTAAAGGTGCTGCTGTTTGGGGAGAAGTATTCGGTAAGATTCAAGGGCAAATTCAAGCGAATTTTAAAGAATTGAATTTCTCACAAAATAAATTAACTGCATTTGCCATCGTGCCTAAAGATATGTTGGAGTTTGGCCCAGAATGGATTGAGCGTTATGTTCGCTTACAATTAGCGGAAGCGATGGCACTTAAATTAGAAGAAGGTATTGTTAAAGGTAACGGTGCAGCATCAAACCAACCTTATGGACTAACAAAAGATTTAACATATGATACAGACGGTGTAACTATTACTGGCGCGACTGATAAAGCATCAGCAGGGACATTGACATTCGCGGATGCTCAAACTACCGCTAATGAATTAGCACAAGCGCTTACGACGCTTTCAACTAAAGAGAATGGAGCGCAAGTAGACGTAAGTACAGGTGTAACACTTCTAGTTAACCCAGCAGATCAATTCTATGTAAAAGCACAAAACACTATGCAAACAGTAAACGGTGCTTGGGTAACGTCGTTGCCATTTAACGTAGATGTTGTAGCATCAGAATTTGTAGATCCTGATAAAGCCATTTTTGTTGTGGGAAGTCGTTATTATGCAGTCCAAACCGGCTCAGTAACAATCAAATCATATGACCAAACGCTTGCGTTAGAAGATGCTGATGTGTTTATCGCAAAACAGTTTGCACACGGTATGCCAGACGATAATAAAGTAGCTTTGGTTTACGACTTGGATATCGCATCAAAACCATCCGCTGACTCAGTATCACCTGATGTAGGCGCATAATTGAAAGGGGTGATTAAATGATCACTCAAAATCATGTTAAAGAAATGAAGCGACGATTAAAAATATTTCATAAGTTCGAAGATGAGCATATACAATCATTACTCGAACAATCCTATGAAGATATTAAATATCGTTGCCAAGAATTTGATATGAATGAGAATAACCGTGGAGCTGAGCTTGTATATGAGCGTACAAGGTATGCTTATAATGACAGTTTAGAGTTTTTCCACGATAACTTCCTAGGTCAAATCACCTCTTTCGCACTTGAAAATATGAGGGAGGTAGATTATGAACAAGAATTATAAGCCACCTAAAATAAGTAGCGGAGACTTACGAGTACCCGTTACTTTTTTTCGTATGGTAGAAAATGACGGTCCGTTTCCGGGAAGTAAAAAGAAAAAAGAAGCATTTACGACGCTTTGTGAAGTTTATGAAAGTTCTACGAAAGATTTAGAAAAAACAAACGGTATAACTGGTGTTCATAAAATTACGATTAATTTTAGAAATCCACATACTGATTATCGAATCAATCACTCAGATACGTTCGAACTTATTTATGGATTGTATGAAAATTCTACATTTAGAATAATCGACTTTGCGCCTAATTCAAGTAATAAAGAAATGATTAAAGTAGTAGGTGTAGCAAATGGCGATTAAATTAAAAGGTATGAAGGAACTGGAACGCGAACTTGAAAACAGATATGGTAAAGCAAAAATGAAACGCATCGTGGATGAAGCTTTAGTTGCTGGTGGTCATGTAATTGTTCAAAAAATCAAAAGCAACTTTGAAACCTTTAAAGACACAGGCGCTAGTAAAGCTGAAGTAAAATTATCTAAACCCTTCACTTTAAATGGTGTTCGGACTATTAAAATACATTGGAAAGGTCCTAAGGATCGCTACAGAATTATTCATTTAAATGAATTTGGTACGATCAAGAACCCTAACCCCCGAGGAAAAGGTGCGGTAGAACGTGCTTTAAGAAGTGGTCAAGAGACTTATTTCCAAATTGTTAAACAAAGGTTGAAAAGGGGTTGATGCGATTGAGGGATATTTTAATGGAAATTTACAATGTTCTTATTGAGGATGCGTTAGTACAAAAATATGTCGGCAATCGTATTAAGTTTTATGAGTACCCCGAACCGTCAGACATGACCAAACCTTATATTGTAATGAGTGAGATTGATGACACATTACCTGTCGAATATGCTGATAATGATAACCTTGCATTAAGTTATCTAGTACAAATTGATGTATTTGTGCCTGAATCTGAGGAGTATCAAGCGTATTTTGTAAGGAATAAAGTCAGTTATCACATTTCACGATTAATGAAAGAACAATTGAAAATGGAAAACACATCAAATGCAAAACCGGAATACGACGAAGAATCAAAAATGTATAGGTCCGCTCGAAGATACGAGGGGACCTTTTATCGTTCTGAATTAAATTTATAGGAGGAATTACGAATGGCAAAAAAATATAATTCATTTACAGGTATTACAGGATTTTACTATATGCCTTTAAATTCAGAGAAAGTTTCAGGTGTAACAGATCCTGAGCGTATTAAATATTTACAAGAAATTCAGGTATCAAAAGAACAATCTATTGAAAAAGCATATGGGGATAATAGTGTTGCTGAATTAGCAGTTTCAAATGGAACTGTTGAATTAGAATCTACATTCCATCACTTACCTATAGAAGATAGAGAAGTGTTGTTCGGTTTAGATAAATCTGATGATGGTGTGATTGGTGTAGGTAATAATACACCACCGTATGTTTCAGTTATCTTCGAAAAAACAACAGAAACTGGAGCGTCTGAATATGTTGGATTGCTTAAAGGTATGTTCACATTCCCTGAAGTTAGTGGACAAACTAAAGAAGATGGTGTCGAATTCTCTCAAGACCAATCTACAGCTGAATTTATGCCTGCTGAAGTTGAAGGTTTTGATAAAGAACAAACAATGCTTCTAGGTCGTGACGAAAAAGGTGTAACTGTTATGCGTGATGCTATTTGGAAAAAAGTTTTCGGTAAACTACACCCTAATGCGGCTGTTTCTGAGGAACCTGCTTCATCTGATATCGGAGCATAATTATAAGGAGGATTTACTTAATGGCTAAATATGAAGTATTAAAAACTTTTAAAGATTTACAAGATAACGAGAAATTATACGAAAAAGGTAAGACATTTCCACGTCCTGCCAACAAAAAAATCGACGAAGAACGTATTCTTGAGCTTTCTTCAAGCGACAATCGTCAACGTAAACCATTGATTAAAAAGATTGAAGACTAATTTTGAGGGCATATAGCCCTCTTTTTATTTGTAAATAAAAATTATTATATTAAAAGGAGATTTACACATGAGTAAAAAAATTAATTTCATTAAACTAGTAGTATTAGATAAAGAAGGTAACGCTAAAGAAGGTAAAAATGGTGATTTTGAGGTTGAGACATATTTCACACCTAACTTTATTCCATTCCGTAAAATTTATGAAGCAACTGACATTATGGAAGGTACTTCTGAAGACGGCAACGAATTAACAGAAAAAGAAATGTTCAAACGTATGACTGATTTTGTAGTAGATGTATATAACAAACAATTTACAAGTGATGATTTATTAGATCGTTTACATGCACCTGATGCAATTGAAGAGATTCAATCACAAGTACAATTTATTGCTCAAGGTCAAATGGATGAAGCGAGAAAAAAGCAATTAGCGAAGATGATTTAAATAATAAAGTGATTACATGGACAGAACATAAGCAAAATCTAAAAAAAGTAGCATATGACATGATGAAAGAGGGCGGGAAAGATATCAACGATATCTTGGACATGCCCTTTTCTTTTTTTATGGATGTTATTGAAGATGGCAGGAAGCCAAGCAAATTAGTTGATAAAAAAGACAGTATGTTAGACGCATTCACCAATTTATAAGTAAGGAGGTGGAAATATGGCAGAAAGAATTAAAGGTTTGCAGATTGACCTATCTATGCAAGATATGGGTATTGGCTCGACATTAGCTGGCATTAGGCGCAGCTTTAGACAATTGAATTCTGACTTGAAATTATCGAGCAACAACTTTAAATACTCAGAAAAGTCTATGACAAGTTATAAAAATAGAATTCGTGAGTTAGATGCTGCGACAAAGCAACAGAGGAATAATGTTAAAGAACTGCGTAATCAATATATGCAAACTGCGAAAGAGCAAGGTGCAAATAGCGCAAAAGCGGTTAGATTAAGAACTGAATATAATAAACAAGCCGATACATTAAATAGACTCGAACACGAGCTAGACCAAACTGTAGATGGTTTCAAAAGATTCCAAAAAGAAGCGCAAGAAGCAGCTAGAGTCTCTAATAGTAGTTTTGGTCGATTAGGTCAAAAGTTTACTGATATCGGACCTAAACTTACCAGTGTCGGAGAATCGATGAAAAATGTCGGTCGTTCCATGTCTATGTATGTTACAGCTCCTATTGTAGCTGGATTCGGCCTTGCGGCTAAAAAGAGTATTGATTTTGATGATTCAATGCGTAAAGTTAAAGCAACATCGGGCGCTACTGGTGGCGAGTTTCAACAATTAAGAGACAAAGCCCTTGAAATGGGAGCTAAAACTAAGTTTAGTGCATCCGAATCAGCAGAAGCTCTTAACTACATGGCCTTGGCCGGTTGGGATACCAAAGATATGCTAGGCGGTATCGATGGTGTCATGCAGTTAGCAGCTGCATCAGGTGAAGATTTGGGTGCAGTAAGTGACATCGTTACTGACTCGTTAACAGCATTTGGTATGAAAGCGAAAGATAGTGGACGATTTGCAGATGTATTAGCACAGACAAGTTCTAAAGCTAATACAGATGTACGTGGTTTAGGCGAAGCGTTTAAATATGCTGCTCCAGTTGCAGGCGCGTTGGGATATACTGTGGAAGATACATCAATAGCTATTGGCCTTATGAGTAATGCTGGGATAAAAGGTGAAAAAGCCGGTACAGCATTACGTACAATGTTCACTAACTTGGCCAAACCAACAAAAGCTATGAAAGATAAAATGGAAGAGTTAGGTATATCTATAACAGACAGTAACGGTAAAATGCTACCTATGCGAGATGTAATGGGACAGTTGCGTGATAAATTTAAAGGTTTATCTAAAGATCAACAAGCAAGCGCTGCAGCTACTATATTTGGTAAAGAAGCAATGAGTGGTGCATTAGCTGTCATCAATGCTTCAGATGAGGACTACAAAAAATTGACTAAGTCTATTGATAACTCAACAGGTGCTTCTAAACGTATGAGTGACGAAATGGAAGGTGGTATTGGCGGTTCGATTCGAAAAATGAAGTCAGCTATAGAATCATTGGCGATTAGTATAGGTGATGTTCTAGCACCACATATACGTAAAGCCGCTGATTTTCTTGCAATGTTAGCTGATAAGTTTACAAATATGCCTGGTTGGATGAAAACAGGAGTAGTAGGGTTAGGTATATTCGCTGCAGCTTTAGGACCTTTAATCTTAACCACAGGCGCGTTTACCGCAGCACTAGGAAGTATTATGACTACAATAGGTCCTGTGATGACAGGTATCACAAAAGCTGGCGGTTTAATGAATTTCCTAGGAACTAAAGCACCGTTTGCTGCTAAAGGTTTAACTTTAGTAGGTGGCGCATTTAAATCCATGCTTGGTCCGGTAGGGTTAGCAATTGCAGCAATAGTAGCAATCGGTACAGCATTTGTAATTGCTTATAAAAAATCTGAAACATTTAGAAATATTGTTAATACAGTTATAGGTCCGGTCGTGAATGCATTTAAAAACCTTCGGAATACAGCTGAAGTAGTGTTCAATGCGTTGAAGAATCTATTTTCAGGGAATACTTTACCTACCGTAGACATTCTTTCAAAAATTATGCCTAAAGCCACAGCTATTAAAGTAACGGCAACTTTAATGCAAATTAGACAAGTATTTATTGATGTATTCAATGCCATTTGGCAATTTGGTCAGGATATAGGACTCAAGTTAGGTCAGTTCTGGAATCAAAATGGCGCTACTATCATGCAAGCTGTAACTAATATCTGGAATACGATTGTTACAGTATTTACTGAAGTTAAAAACTTTTTATGGCCGATACTACAAGAATTAGGCGGCGTTGTAAAAACGGTGTTTATGAATGTGATTGTTCCTGCAGTCAAAATAGGTATGCAGATTATCTGGGGAGTCATGAAATTTTTATGGCCGTTAATCAAGACTTTAGTAGTTGATACTTGGAATAATATTAAAAATATTATCAACGGGGCTTTGGACATTATATTAGGTATCGTAAAAATATTCAGTGGATTATTTACGGGACAATGGAAACAAGTTTGGAATGGTGTTAAACAAGTATTCAGTGGAGCATTGACGCTTATATGGAATCTTATCCAACTTTGGCTTATCGGCAAAATACTCAAAGTTGTTAAAATATTTGGTGGATTTTTCAAAAGTATAATTAGTAAGGCGTTTAATGGTGTTAAAACTGTAATCGGAACCGTACTGAAGTTTATATGGTCTATTATTAGTACTATCTTTAAGAGAATACTTTCAATAACGCGTTCTATTTTTGGTGCTGTATTGAAATTTATACGTTTTATTTTTAATAGTATTAAAAATTTCATTTCAAAAACTGTGAAAGCAATATATAACAATGTGAAGAAATGGTTTACATCAGTATGGAATGTTACGAAAGCCATATTTGGAAAATTAAAAAATTGGGTCATTAAATTATGGTCATCTATCAAAAATAAAGTTGTTGGATTTGCTAAAGGTCTATACAACGGCGTTAAAAATCGCTGGAATGCACTATGGAGTGTAACGAAATCTATATTTAATAGACTTAAAAATTGGGTTGTAAAACTTTGGAGTTCTTTAAAAAATAAAGTAATAGGTTTAGCAAAAAGTTTGTGGAACGGTGTAAAAAATCGTTGGAACGCATTGTGGAACGGGACTAGATCTATCTTCAATAAGGTTAAAAACTTCATGAGTAGAGTCTGGCGTAATATAAAAAATACAACAGTAAGATTAGTCAAAGGACTATGGAACGGTGTTAAAAGAACTTGGAGCAATTTATTTAATGGCACTCGTAATATATTCAACAAAGTTAAAAATACTATGTCTAATATATGGCGTGGTATTAAGAATTCAACTGTTAATATGGCTAAAGGACTATGGAATAGCGTTCGAAGAACATTCAATAATATGAATGGTGGACTTAAAAATATTATTGGAAAAATCAAAGGCCATATTACCGGAATGGTAAATGCTGTCAAAAAAGGTTTAAACAAATTAATTCGCGGTGTGAACTGGGTAGCTGGAAAATTAGATATGCCTAAGTTACCTGAAATAAAACTCTCTACTGGTACTGAAAGCACCCATACTCAAAGTTATATTACGAAAGGTAAACTTAATCGAAACACTTTAGCTACCGTTGGAGATAAAGGACCAGGCAATGGTCCAGGTGGTTTTAGACATGAAACAGTCATTCCACCTAACGGTAAAGCTTTCATCACACCAGCTACAGATACAACAATTCCACTTGCCAAAGGAACTCGTATTTTAAATGGCGCACAAACGCATAGTTTACTTAACAGACCTCAATTTAATAGCGGTACAATACCTAAATTCAGTATAGGTACAGCTATTGGCAATTTATTAGGTGGAGGCAAAAAGCCGAAAAAACATAAAAAAGATGACGATTTAGTGGGCGACGTAGCTCAAAAAACTAAAGACGGCGTCAAAGCTATGACTGGTAAGGTTGTAGAAGGTGGAAAAGCAGTTGTTGGTAGTGCATTGAACACTGCTAAAAAAGGCAAAGATTGGTTATCTGATAAAATTGGTGATGTACTAGATTGGATAGAAAAGCCAAAAAAATTATTAGAAAAAGTATTTGAAGGTTTCGGTATTAACATGGCTTCATTTGGCATACCAGAAGGTGCGAAATTACCATTCGACCTTATGAAAGGTATGTTTTCAAAATTAAAAGAAGCAGCTGTTGATAAAATCAAAGAATGGTTTGAAGAAAGCTCAGCAGGCGACGGTGGTTACATCGACCTTTCAAAAGGTATTAACTTTGGATTTGCACCGACAGCAGCAGCGGCAAGAGCAGCTGGTTATCCATTCGCACGACCTCATTATGGATTAGATATCAACTACAAACATGATAAAGTTTATTCAACTATGAGTGGTACAGCAAAAGCCTTTACTGGTTGGAGTGGTGGCTTCGGTAATCACATGGAAGTTACTAACGGAAACGTAAAATCTATATACGGACACTTACACAAACTAGCCTTTCACGGTACTAAAAAAGTTAAACCTGGTACTTTCTTAGGTATTTCAGGTGGCGACCCTAGAGAAGATGGACAAGGTGCAGGTAGCTCAACAGGACTTCATTTACACTATGAAATGCAGTGGAACGGACAGCCTAAAGACCCAACTAATTGGCTAAAAACACATAACGGTGGTGGTAAATCTGGTGGCGCACCTAAAGCTGGTATTAAGTGGGCGCCGCAAATCAAAAAAGCATTACGCATGAACGGTTTACCAACAACACCCGCATATGTTAGAGCATGGGCTAGACAAATTGATAGTGAAAGTTCTGGTAACCCTAGAGCTGTTCAAGGCGGATATGTTGACGCTAACACTGGCGGTAACGAAGCCAAAGGTTTAGTTCAAGTTGCTAAAAATACATTTAATTCAATGAAGTTCCCAGGTCACGGAAACGTATTTAATCCGTTAGATAACTTGCTAGCTGGTATTCATTGGGCTAAATATAAATACGGTAAAGATATGTTAGGTGTTATCGGACACGGTCATGGTTATGCCACAGGTGGCTTAATCAAATCAGCTGGTTGGTATAACCTTGCAGAAGGTGGTTATCCTGAGTGGGTAATTCCTACTGACCCTAATCGTCGTACTGATGCAATGAAATTGTTAGCACTTGCTGCACAAGACATAGACAGTAAAAACAAACGTAACAAACGACCAAGTAATTTCTCAAGCACTAAAATAAGTTCTAGTCAATCTGACAATAGTAAATTAGAACAAAAATTAGATATGCTTATTGGATTAATGAGTAAATTAGTTCAAAGTAACGATACTATTGCCAATAAAGATTGGTCAGTTGAATTAGATGGTCGAGAAATAAACAGAAATAACAATAAAGAGCAAGCTTTATATGAAGCAACTCATTTATTAAGGAGGTTATAAATAATGGCAGTTGGCTTTAAGCTTTATGACCCTAATATGAATGAACTTAAATTTCCAGTCGGTGTAAAACCGCTGGATTTTTTAGTTTCATCAATAGAAAAAGAAAGATACACAGAAACAATTAAAGGTATTCCAGGAACAATAGACTATGGATTTGATTATAAAGAGCGTAGTGATTGTTCACTAACTTTTTTCTTAAGACATTATCATGGTGAACATGATTATTTACTATTAGAAAGTGAAATAAACGCATTTTTAGATAGTCAGCCATTTTTCTATGTAAGTAGAAATAATTTACCAACAAGAGTACTAAAAGTGACTATAGATTCAAGTTATAAAACAGAGCGTATTTTAGGCAGTATGTATGCAACGCTAGAGGTACCAGTTACAATAAGTGGCCTTCCTTTCTGGCGTACAAAATATACAACTCAAGATGTAGAAACAAAAGGGTTTGAAGCAATCGCTGAACAGTTCGGCTTAGCTGATGGACTAAATATTGATTATCCAAAATACACTTTTACAGAAAATAAATTTACCGTGTGGAATGGTGGAAACGTCACATTAGATCCTCGTAATATGCCTTTAAAGATAAAGTTAAAACATTTATTGACAGATGGTAATTTCAAACTCACTAATAAAACAACTGGAGAAACATTTGAATATTATGCACCTAGAACAGGGAATACCGTTGATTTAGACGGCGTACAAGCGTTTGTAGGATATCAACTAAATAGATTGAGAGAAACAAATAGAAAATATATCAGCATCGTTCCTGGTATTAATGAGATTGAGTATAGTGGCGGAACAATGGACGACATTCAGTTTGATTTCCCACTTTATTTTAAATAAAGGAGTGAGAAAATGGCACGAAAAACAATTAAAAGTTTATTTGATAGAGATAACCTTTTAGATATGAATAACAATTTTCTCGAACTTTATAACGCTATTAGTAGTATTCCTAAAAATTTAGATGAAGATATTAAAAGTATCGCAACAGAAGTTGCACAAAATATACTAAGTCTAAATGATAAAGGTAATTTATTTTTAGGTTATAAAGAGAATACAACATTGTCTAATATGAACGGTACAGAAAATGCTAATGACACTACTGTTACATCAAAAAATTATATAGCGATTTATGATAATTACTCTTATACAATAGGTTTAGAAAAAGTTATAAATGACAAGAGTTCTTTAGCTAAAGTAGCTTTTTATGACGAAAACAAAGAATTTATTTCTATTACAGATTGGATAAATTTGGCAAATGATAACAATAAAGTCTTAACGCCACCTACAAGCGCGAGATATGTAAAAATTGTTGTTAATAATGAAAGTCGTGATCAACTATACTTTAATGTAGGTAACGAACCATATTATCTTGAAAATAACAATAAGACGACTACTGATAATTCTATTTTAGAACCTGAGTTATCTACTTTTTTACATGATATGATTTTGAATTATATTAAAAATACTAATTTATTTAATTCATATAAAGAAAACACTACAATATCTAGCAACAGTGGTAACGAAGGAAAAAATGATACAACAGTGACATCTAAAGATTTTATTTATGTAGATAGTTCTAAAGAATATATTATCGGTGTTAAAGAAATAATTGACAGAACTAAAGGTCTCGTAAAAATTTTCTATTATGATAAAGACCACAATTTTATCAGCGCTACTGATTGGCTAAACTTAGCCGAAAATAATCAACAGGTTATTACTCCTCCTAAAAATGCTTCTTATGTTAAATTAGTTGTTAATTCTGAACATAAAGATGAATTATACTTTAATTTAGGCACTACACCTTATTATCTTGTAGATGGTAATGAAGGTTTAGACTCAAATCAAGCAAAAGTAGATAAGACTATTAATTTAGTACAAACAACAAAACCTAATTTGACATTATCAAGTACAACAGGTAGTGAAAATTCAAACACTAAATATTCCGTAACTGATTTTATTTCAGTGATTTCTGATTCGGATTACACAGTAGGAATAAACCCTATAACTTCTACGTCTGAGTTGGTTAAATATGCCTTTTATGATTCGTCAAAAGGATTTATAAGTTTATCAGATTGGGTTACTTTCAATGCAGATAAAAAATACATGAATATTAAAACGCCTTCTAACGCTAAATTCGTTAGGTTAGTATTTCCATTAGGAAAAGAATCTAATATTTATATTAATAAAGGTTTAGAGCCTTATTTTGTAATTAAAGAAAAACATTCAGAAGAAGGAAAAAATTATTTAAAACCTTACCCTAATAAATTAATGTGGAATTTAATAGATGATAAAACTAATATCAAACCATTAGCAATGAACAGAGAAGGTACAGTAATCTATGCATCTAATGGCGCTAGAGTGAGTCAATCCACTGATGATGGGAAAACTTGGATTGATGTTGGTGGAGTTATTAATGGTCAAATGGTACAAGGTATTCGCGTATTAGATGATGGAGAATTAATTGTAACAACTTCAAGAGATAAAACTAATAATATTAAATCTAAGTTATATAAATCTTCTAATTATTCGGCGAAAAACCCTGAAAATGCAACTTATACTGAAAAATTAGAAATGCACAACTTAGATGCTAACTTTAATAACCCATGGTGTTTAGATAATTACTATAATATTGTTTTAGCCAGTGATTATGGTGGTCATTATCTAACAGGTGCTAGATATGTCTATATGTCTACTGACTATGGAGAAACATGGGAAACAATTTTTGATCAAAAAGAAGCATCAGAAACAGTAGAAGGCGCACCTGCTTATACTACTGATGCACACGTTCATACGTGCCATTACGATCGTTATAGAGATAGAATTTGGGTATGTGTAGGCGATCAAGATAATACAGCAACATACTATAGTGACGATATGGCTAAGAGTTGGAATCTTATTAAAGGTTTAACTGGTAAAGGCGTAATGCAATATACAGGAATTACGTCTTATCCTGAGGGCGTATTCTTTGGTTCAGATAGAGCACCAGACGGTGTATATTTCTGGGATGAAACTAAGCCAGATACAATAGAGCCTTTTTATTTAACAGAAAGAGATACTATGCGTACATTAGTTTATGCTTTACCATTTAGACGTTTTGCTGAAAAAGATGAAGTTTGTTATTTTGTAGCAAATCGTGATGATATCGTTGATGGAAAAATGGGACCATTAATCGTTGGATTTAAAGGAATAAAAGGCGCACAACTGCTTTACGACTTTACAGATGATTTTAATGATTATATTGCAACTGACATTTCGGGTTGTATCGGTAATACAGCTAATGATTATGTTTTAGTTAGTGTTAAAAATAAAAATACTGGAAAATATCGTTTATTGCGTGCAAAAGCACCAGTATGGGAATAATTTATATTAAGTCGATACATTAGTATCGGCTTTTTATTTTAAGGTGGTGGAATATTGGAAAATTTATTCTTTATTCGGGATTTAGAAGGTGAAGAATATTATTTAGAAGGCACGATTAAACATGAACAAGAATTAAACGGTGATGAGCGTGTTGATATGGATATTCCATATACAGAAATGAACTCAATCTTTATGGATCAACAAAATGATTTAAAGATGTGGATTATCCTATTTGAGAATAAAGAATATCGTATTATTTCCAGTAAACAACAAGGCTTAGGAAATAAATATACTATTAGTGTTACAGCTGTTCTTTATATTCTTGATTATCTAAATACACATAGAGTGTATGAACGTATTGACGCAAGTCTTACGACTAAAGAAGCCTTTGATATTGTATTCAATGATACACCCTACACATATATAACCGTTGATACTGCTTATAGTGAGCGTTTTGAAGGTATTGGCGAAGGTGAAACTAAATTAGAAATATTTAAAACGTTTATTGATCGTTATGGTTATGAAATGAAAATTGTTGATAAAGTAGTTTATCTCTACAATCAAATAGGTAGTGATGCTAACTTTGAGTATCGTCACAAAGTTAATACACAAGATATTGAAAAAGAAGTAGATGCTTCTGAAATGTACACGTATATGAGAGGGTATGGTGATTATAGAGAAGAAGATGGCGAAGAAGAAACTACTACCGAAACCACCAATTCTGAAACTTCTTCAGGTTATCGGAAAACAGATGTTAAAGTTATCGAAAATGATAATGAAGAAGATGTGACTAAGAAAGCGAAATTAAAACGTGAATACACATCGCCACTTGCAGCAATTATAGGCATACGTGAAGGTCCACCTATTATGAACGCAAATATTACTAAACAAGAAACGATGGATAAAAAATTAAAAGAAGCTGTTGAAAGTAGTGTGAATATTTCATTTACTGCTGATATTTATGACATGAGTAGACATGGTTATCGTTTCCAACATGCTGAATTAGGTGACAGAGTATTTTTAGTAGATGAGCGTATTGGACTAGATACCGAAATACGAGTAGTTAAGATTGATAGAGAGATTAATAACGAGGGGTACGTCACAAACGTTGAAATTACATTTGGATCAGCTAATTTAGCAGATAATTATAGTAGTAATTTATCGACTGCTGCAAAAGACATTCAAGACTTAATTGAAGGGCGTAAAAAACTAAAATTTGATGCACTTGATGTAATTAGTCAATCAATGGTTAAGAAAATATTGAACACTTCAAGTGAATTAGCGTTTGATAGTAACGGTATTCATGCAGTAGAAAAGAATAATCCTAACAATCAAATGACATTAAATAGTAGTGGCTTAATGCTTTCAATTGATGCAGGAAATACTGCAAGAACAGCGATTACTGCAGAAGGGATAATTGCAGATGCAATTACTGCAGGCTCAATATGGACTGAAAATGTTAATGTGATAGGACCTAACGGATACATGTCAATTATCGGTAATGAACTAGTTTCTATTGATCCAGATAGTTTATCTCGAACTGTATTAAGTCCTACTGGATTAACCATTACGCGTCCAGATGGTGCTTTATATATGGTTAATGGTGTACCTAGAATGGATTTAGAAATTCAAAAAAATAGATTGAATTATAGTAAAGTAGATTATAACAATAGAGTTTATTTAACATCTGAAAATGAATTCCAATATTTTGAATATTTTTATTCACAACATAAAGCACGTTATTTGCAAGTTTCTTACGCTATGGGGTGGGACTTTGAAAATAGCACAAAAGAAGGTGTTATAGAGTTCGAAGTGGAAGAATTTGGTATGAATAGCAAGAATAGAACTGCAAAAACAGCAGTAATTGCTAAAAATGATGGGTCGGAAGTGCAAGGTACTATTCAAATAGATTTAGGCGTACCTACCTATGAACCTTTAAACTGTTATTTAAAATTCAGACGTGCTAGTGGGACGTCTAAAGATAAAGTCACTATAAGAAGCACAAGAATACACATGAGAGGATGATTAAATGAACTGGTTATTATTTTTAAAATATATAGATGATAAATACCATATTGTTCAAGCAGGTTCAGATATTGTGCCTACAGAAGATTTTGACAAAGTCTTACCGACAACTGAAAGAATTGCTCGTCAATCAGATAAAGTCTATTTTGATGGTGAAAAATTAAACTTAAAGGACGGAGAAACGTTATTATCTGTAGAAGAATTAAACGAATTAAAAGAAAGTCCGTTAGAAGAAATAGAAAGAAACACACAACCAGTTATATTTGATATTGAGTAAGCCATAGCCAGTGAAGGTTATGGCTTTTAAATTTGTGTAAAGGACGTGAGGACATGGAGAATAGTAACCGAAGTTGTGGAGATTATGAAACAAGAATAAAAAGGCTTGAAGATAATGATGAGAGAATCTTCGCATCTTTGGAACAAATAAAAGATGGACAACATAATCAAGAACTAATCAATCAGAAAATGAACTTTACCTTAGATAGTATTAATCGAGAGCGCGAAATTGATAAAGAAAGTAAAAAAGAAAATCGTAAAAACATCAAAGAGATGAAACGTTTAATGTTAGGTATGGTTTTTTCAGTGGCAGGTTCTATTATTTTCGCTGTTATCAGAATGATATTCGGCATATAAGGAGGTGATCAATATGTTTAAACTATTTGCAAAAGCTGATTTTTGGTCTTGTTTCTGGTTTGGAAATTGTAAATAAAAATGTTGTAAGTCGGCACTTATGTGTCGGCTTTTTATTTTGAATAAGGAGTGGAAAGAAATGGAAACAAAAGTAATAGCAAGATATATTGTATTAATTATGGCAATCGTCAATCAATTTTTAGCAAATAGAGGACTTAGTCCTATTCCGATAGATGAAGAAACGATCAGTACGATTGTATTAGCTGGTATTGGCTTGTACACAGCGTGGAAAGATAACCCAACAAGTAAAGAAGGACAATGGGCGAATAAAAAACTTAAAAAATACAAAGCTGAGAAAAAGTATCGTCAAGCAACAGGACAAGCACCAACCAAAGAATATATCAAACCATCAGATTTAGATGAATTAGGGTAGGTGTTAGCGTATGTTAATGACAAGAAAGCAAGCTGAGAAATGGTTAGATAACTCAGAAGGTAGACAATACAATGCAGATGGTTATTATGGTTTCCAATGTTACGATTACTCGAAAATGTATTTCTATGTTGTGACAGGAGAATGGATAGGTGGACTTAAAGCATCTAACATTCCTTTTGACAACAAGGCTAAAATTGAAAAGTACGCTACGATCATTAAAAACTATGATAGTTTCTTACCTCAAAAAGGTGATATCGTTTGTTTCCCTGATAAATATGGCGGTGGATATGGACATACTGCAGTTGTAACTAGAGCCACACTTACACAGTTTGAGGTACTCGAGCAAAATTGGTTTGGGAATGGTTGGACAGATGGTGTCGTTAAACCTGGATGGGGTCCTGAAACAGTGTCACGTCGTTGGCACTATTACGATAACCCTATGTACTTCATACGTTTTAACTTCCCTAAAAATGTTAGTGTCGTTAAGAAAGCGAAACGAAAACTTACTTCTAAAAAAGTGAGTGGAGAGATTAAACGTAAGAAAATTATGATTGTAGCTGGTCATGGTTATAATGATCCGGGTGCAGTTGGTAATGGCACAAATGAGCGTGACTTTATTCGTAAGCATCTAACGCCTAAAATCGCTAACTACCTACGCAAAACAGGCCATGAAGTTGCATTATATGGTGGTAGTAAGCAATCACAAGATATGTATCAAGATACAGCTTACGGTGTCCGTGTAGGTAATAAGCGTGATTATGGTATGTATTGGGTAAATAAACAAAATTATGACCTTATCGTTGAATTTCATTTAGATGCAGCAGGAGCTAGTGCGAGTGGTGGCCATGTTATCATCTCAAGTGCATTCAATGCAGATAGTATCGACAAAGATATACAAGAAGTCATTAAAGAGAATTTAGGACAAATCAGAGGCATCACTAAACGAAGTGATTTACTCCACGCTAACGTATCGGCAGAAATCAACATGAACTATCGTTTAGCAGAGTTAGGTTTTATCACTAATAAAGAAGATATGGACTGGATAAAGAAAAATAGCGACAAGTATGCTAAGTTGATTGCAGGCGCTATTCATGGCTCTCCTATTGGTGGTGTCGTTGCTAGTAAGAAGAAATCATCTAACAAGAAATTGAATGTACCTAAAACTATCCCTAGTGGATATAAACTAAATAATAAAGGTGTACCTTATAAGAAAGAAAAAGGTCGCTACACAGTAACAACGATTAAAGGAAATAATGTAAGGACAATATATTCAGATAAAGCAGAAATCACAGGTACATTACCTAATGGAGAGGAAATTATCTATGATGGTGCATTTGCAGTAAATGGCTATCGTTGGATCACTTATCTAAACGATGATTTAAAACGTCGCTATATTGCCACAGGAGAGATTGATAAAAATGGTAAACGTATAAGTTCTTATGGTAAGTTCAGTAGAGTGTGATATAATCAACTCGGGATAATATCCTATACGTTTACAAATTTCATTATGTTTTATGGAGGGACAAGTTTAGTGTTTGTCCCTCTTTTTTTATGTTATAATAAACCTATAAGGCTTCTTTAATATCAAAGTTTATGATAATTTTAGTTTTATTATTTGTGTTTTAAATGAGTAAATCGTTCAAACCGTACCTTAACAGGTGCGGTCTTTTTGTATGTTCTCTATTATGTTCTGTATATACAATATAAAATATCAGTATTATTATATTGTTAACTACTATAATAGGAGGTGAAAATATGGATAATTCAAAAGAAGATGAAAAATCAGATTCAATAGTAAAATGGATTAGTTTTTTATATCTAGTAGTTTTAATAATAATTTTAATTTCCTTAGTAATTTCTCTTTCTGCTAAAACACCTGAAAGTATAACGAAAGTTATTCCAATTAAGGAAGGATATAAAGTGATTGGTAACGAAGGTAATTTTTTAAAAAGTGGAGTAGCAACCTTAATTACTTTAGTTTTTGGAACTGCTAGTAAATCACTATATAGATTCTTTTTATATGTTCCTTACGATTTTGATGAAGATTTATTTGAAAAGAAAAAAGAACATAAAAAAATGAGACTAATTACTGAATTATTTACAGATATATTTATGGGTGGATCTTTATGCTTATATATTATGAAAATCGCGCCAATGCCTTCAACTTGGGTTTTTATCGTAATTTTCTGTATCTTAATTATTATTTCTTTAATATTAGTATTGATTCATTTTATAAAGCCTAATAAAAATTAGTGATAATATTATATAATATAAAAATCTTGTTTCTATAATAAATTATTAATTTAATTAGATCTTTTTAATTTGTAAAAAAGTGTCAATTGCGTGACAAAAATATTCTAATTCATACTATTTAGTTCCAAAGTTTATTTTAAAAAATACGATAATTAAGCCATTTTCATACATATCACAATGTACAAAATGCATTTACTCAGATAATAACCCTATCAATTTATTCATTGATAGGGTTTAAATATTGTTTAAAAACTAATAGGTGATCGTTATAGGTAAACCTTAGAGCAGTAAAGTATACAGAGAAAAAGTCGACAACATAACCGACAACTTTTAGTATAAATGAACAAGTTGTCGACCACGTTGTCGGCTTAATATAAAAACTATTTAAAAGTATAAAAAGAAAACCCCGTAATAACGGGGTTTTTAAAGGTATTATAACCTATTTAAGTATAACAGACGGAAACGGAGGGATTCGAACCCTCGCGCCGCTCTCGCGACCTACACCCTTAGCAGGGGCGCCTCTTCAGCCAACTTGAGTACGTTTCCATATGGCTCCGCAGGTAGGATTCGAACCTACGACCGATCGGTTAACAGCCGATAGCTCTACCACTGAGCTACTGCGGAATAATATAACATGTTCTTTAATCAACACAAATACAATTATATCAGTAATATTAAAATTTGCAAGAGATAATCTTTAAAAAATATACGGAACATTTACACTAAATTAATATAATCGTTCCGTATATTTTAAAAATAAACATACACCTATTTATCTTCTAATAAAGAATAGTGTGAAAGGGCCTCAAAAATATTTAAAGATGTTTTTTCATAATCGATTGGCATATCTGGATTATTAGACTTCATTCTTGCTTGTTTATCAATCATATAGTAATAGAAAATAGAATTAGAATATTGATGCCATAAACTATGAAAAGATACATTTAATGTTAGTGCTTCTTGGTTTGCAAAGATAATTTTACTCTTTCTGTTCTTTAATGGCTTAATATCAGAAATATAATGCATATTAATCCATATATTTTCTTCTAAACGGTCTGAATGTGTTGGGAAAAAGTAAGTTGGAAACAATGGTGTGAGAAGGATGGGAGGTTTACTAGTTATTCCAGCGATGCGTTGAGTTTCAGCTTTCTTGCTTAAGTAGTTATTGCCATAAAATCTACATGATCGTTCAATAATTTTTTGAGTTTTAAAAGGGCTTATTTCTCGTGAGGTATCGAATTTGAGGATTTCTGAGCCGTTCGGTTGTTGATGATTGTCAAATGTAGGTCTAATCACCATATCACCTTTACGTATGACATAAATCGTATTAGGTGGTTTATTGAACTGAGTCATAAGATCAGCTCCTTATTTAATTATTTATTATTAAACACGAAGAGTGATTAATAATATAAAATTATTATATAAAAAAAGTATATGTTGTCAAGTTGTTATTTAAAAATAAAATTACACTATTTTATTTAGAAAAGTCTGAATATTCATTGATTTCAAAATAAAAAGCTTGTATACTATTTTTAAATTAATAGAAAGGTAGTGAATCTTATGTATTATAATACAAATGTTAAACATACCACACTAGAAGAATTTGTAACGACGGTGAATGATTTAGGTGTAGAACTTGTGATTGACGAAGCTTTACGTTTAGAAAGAAAGAAACAACTTGTAACATTAATTGATGAAGCCTTGGTTAATAGAAATGAAGATGATTTTAATCAATATACTACTGAATTAAAACATTTGGAGGCATTTCTCAATGAGTAAATCCGGTTCCAATGAGTCATTATAAAAAGGTCTATTCTCTAAAATAAAGTGAATAGACCTTTTTAAATTATTTTCTTTTTGAATTTCCTTCTATTTTATTTTTAATCCATTTTAATACATATCCTGTAATAATTGTTCTCACAATACGTTTAATAAAGTTTTTCATAGTCACATTCTCCTTTTTAAAACTATTATTAATTTATACCCCATTTTCTTTAATTTAAAGAAGAAAGTTTAAATACTTTTGATTGTTTTTTATCTGGGTATAAAAATATATCCATTATTATCAGCTGTAGTAGTGAAGATAATGATCATGCCATGAATAATCGAAATAATTGTTGGAATAAGTGTCCAAAAAAAGACCAAATGTAATACGCCTTATCCAACTTTATCCGCATAGAACTTGTGAATCCCAACACCACCTAAGAACAATGCACATAATACATACAATGTTTTGTTTACTCTCATATTATAGATGCCTCCTTATTTTCATATTGTAAGTAATTTATGACTAAAATCAAGAACGTCACTTATAAAAGAACCAGTTTATACTTACTATAATATTTAATTTCTTGTAAGAAAATGAGTATGATGTAGATGGAGGGATAAATATGATTAGAAAAGCGACACCGAGTGATAATAAGCAAATTGCAAAACTTTATTATTTAATATGGAAAGATATGGAACTTGACATTGTAAAGGAAATTTCTAAAAAACGTATGATCAATTTGCTTGAACTTAGTATAGTTAATGTACATTATCGTACCTATTATAAAAATATATGGGTATATGAAAAGAATAATGAAGTGGCCGGTTGTATTATCGCTTATGAGGGTTCAAAAGAAATGGAGTACGAAGAACAATGGAACCAACTGCCTCTTGAAGAAGATATCAGATTAGTTGGAACACCTTTACCTATAAAAGAAGCTAAAAATGATGAGTGGTATATTGAAGCAGTGGTCACATCGCCTGATTATAGAGGACAAGGTATTGCGACACAATTGTTGGAACATTTGATCACCACAAGTTCTAATAAAAAATGGAGTTTAAATTGTGATTATAATAATGAGAAAGCACTTAAACTTTATAAACAACTAGGTTTCAAATGGGTTGAAGATATTAATTTATATGGCCATGATTATCTACATATGATATATATATAATAATAAAAAAACTAGCATTGTTAAAACACAATGCTAGTTAAAACAAATTAGATTCCACCTAAAAGTGCGCTGATATAAATACCTAAAGCGTACAAAATACCAAAGACTGTATTCGTTTTGCCAGTCGCTGCCATCGCTGGCATCATGCTTGCTGGTGTATCATTTTTATTAAAACGACGAATTGCTTTGATTGGCATTGGGAATGAGAATAATACTAACAAGTAGAATAATGAGCCGCCTGATTTGAATAAAGCAGTAAATACTACGATTAAGTAAGCTAAGATATACATTGCTGCCATAAACGTAATAGAAGCTTTTTTACCTAATAAATTAGGTAAGGTTTTACGACCACTTGCTTTATCTTTAACACGGTCACGAATGTTATTAGCCATATTAATTAACCCGATTGTAATGACAATAGGTAAGCTAATCCAAACAACAAAACCATTGACATTGCCTGTTTGAATAAAGAATGCAAGTAAAATGATAATCATACCCATAAATAATCCGGAGAATAATTCACCAAATGGCGTCCATGAAATAGGAATAGGTCCACCAGTATATAAATAACCAATTGCCATACATACAATACCAACTGGAATAATCCAAAATGAACTATTAGCAGCTAGATATATACCAAGTAAAGCGGCAATAATATAAAAAGCAATTGCTAGATTCATGACAAGTTTTGGACTCATACCATTTCGAACAATCGCGCCACCGATACCTACAGATGTATGATCGTCTAATCCTTTTTTAAAATCATAATATTCATTAAACATATTAGTCGCTGCTTGAATTAAAAGACATGCGATTAACATTGCTAAAAATAGGCTGAATTTAATATGATCTTGACTGCCCAGTAAGAAAAGTTTAGCTGTCGCTGTTCCTACTAATACAGGGACAATAGACGCGGTTAAAGTATGAGGTCTCATTAAATGCCAATATTTTCTAACAGTTGAATATTGTTGATATTGATCTACCATAATGTCATCTACCTCTTATAATATAAAGTTTTAACATATGTATTTTAAAGGAATAGGTAAGAAAGGTCAATCAACGTGAAATATTTCTCTAAATTGATTAAGCAATTATAATACGATGAATAACGAAAAATGTTACAATATTTTAATGAGTAAAAAAAAGATAATGAAAGAAGTGAAATGAATGGCTGCTAACCTAATGGAAGACAAAATTTTGGAATCTATATATGAAAGCAATAAAAACTGGGTTTCTGTTGAAGTCGTGTTAAATAAATCTTTAACACCAAGTGAATTATTTAATTTAACTGAAAAACAAGCTGGAGATCGATTTTATTTGCGATTAAACGATAATATGTCTTCATTTTTCGGCTATCATGCAATTCAAAGGTTTAAGAATAACTTTGAAAATAAACAATCTGTCTTTCGGGAATGGGAAAAATTTAAAAATGATGTAGAACTAATTCATGTTAATACGCAAAAGCATCACCTTAAAATAGTAGGGGGATTCCAATTTTCAAATCATAAATCTGATGATGAGTGGCGTGAATTTGGGATTAATCATTTTGTGGTACCTGAAGTACTTATTTCTTCAGTTAACAATCAAACCATTTTGACATATACAGTTGAAAAAGCCCAATTTGAAATGGAAAAATTAAATCAAATAATTAATTATTTCGAAAATGCTCAAGTTGATACGACAGAACGAGAGACAGCTTTAGGCAATGTAACACGCATGGAAGATATTTATGTTGATGAATGGAAAGATCTTGTAAGTCATACGATTGAACAACTTGATAAAGATAAAAAAGTAGTACTTGCGAGACGTCGCTTAATTAAGTTTGATAAGCCAATTAGTATTCCTTATGTACTTAATCGTGCGTTAAACAATGAGAAAAATAGTTACTTATTTATCCTAGAGTCTAACCAATCTGTATTCTTTTCTCAAACACCAGAACAATTATTAAAAGTTGAGGACGGTGTATTATCTACGAAGGCTGTAGCAGGAACAATTCCTCGAACACAAGATGCTGAAAAAGATGAAAAAAATATTCAAGCATTTTTACAAGACAGTAAAAATCTAGGTGAACATCAATTTGTCGTTAGAAGCATTTTAAATGATATTAAGCCTTATGTAGAAAATGTAGAGTACAATCAAAAACCTAATATTTTAAAAAACGATCATATGTATCATTTGTATACTGAAATAAAAGGAACATTATTGAATCATTCGTATATTAGTTTAATTGATGAGTTGCATCCTACACCTGCCTTAGGGGGTTATCCTAAGAAAGAAGCAGTTGACTATATTGAAAAAAATGAATTTGGTACACGAGGATTATATGGGTCTCCAGTTGGATATATTGACGTAGATGATGATTGTGAATTTATTGTGGCTATTCGTTCTATGTTAATTAAACAAAATCAAACTACTTTGTTTGCAGGTTGTGGTATTGTAAAAGATTCTAATGCTGAAAGTGAAGTTGAAGAAACGTCGGTGAAATTTTCACCAATGATGAATGCTTTAGGAGTAGTGAATAAGAATGAATCATAAAGAAGCTTTAACTAAACAAGTTTATACATTTGCATCAGAGTTATATGCCTATGGTGTGCGAGAAGTCGTTATTAGTCCGGGTTCACGTTCGACTCCTTTAGCGATTGCATTTGAAGCGCATCCAAATATTAAAACTTGGATACATCCTGATGAACGTAGCGCAGCTTTTTTTGCCTTAGGATTAATTAAAGGGAGCGAACGCCCAGTTGCGATTTTATGTACTTCTGGAACAGCGGCTGCTAATTACACGCCAGCTATAGCTGAAAGTCAAATCAGCCGTATACCGCTTATAGTATTGACTAGCGACCGTCCACATGAACTTAGAAGTGTAGGTGCACCACAAGCGATTAACCAAGTCAATATGTTTGCAAATTATATTAACTTCCAATTTGATATGCCTGTAGCTGATGGCAGTCAAGAAATGCTGAATACTATTAATTATCAAATGCAAATTGCAAGTCAATATTTATATGGCCCACATCGTGGTCCAATACATTTTAATTTGCCATTTAGAGAACCGTTAACACCAGATCTTGAAATGACTGAGAATTTAAAATCTGAGCATAAAATATTGCCTCATTATCAAAAAAATATAGATATACAAGATATAAAAAATGTATTAAAAGATAAGAAAGGCCTGATTATTGTAGGGGACATGCAGCACCAAGCAGTCGATCAAATTTTAACTTACGCTACAATTCATGACTTACCAATTCTTGCAGATCCACTTAGTCAATTACGTAAGTTTAACCATCCTAATGTTATTACAACATATGATTTATTATACCGTTCTCATTTAAATATTGATGCTGATTTTATTATACGTGTAGGTAAACCAGTTATTTCTAAAAAATTAAATCAATGGCTTACACGCACAAATGCATTTCAAATATTAGTTCAAAATAATGATAAAATTGATGTATTTCCAACACCGCCACACATCTCATATGAAATATCAGCAAATGATTTCTTCAGAAGTTTAGTGAATGAACCAACAGTAAACCGTAAGGATTGGATTGAACGTTGGCAGTCTATAGAAGCACAATCTCGTAAAGCAATCACTCAACATATATCTCAAGCGACCGATGAATCAGCATTTGTAAGTACACTGATTCAAAAACTCACTAAAGATGATGCATTATTTGTAAGTAATAGTATGCCTATTCGTGATGTAGATAATTTATTATTTGATAGTGAAGTAGAAGTGTATGCTAATCGAGGTGCAAATGGTATTGATGGCGTTATTTCTACTGCTTTAGGTATGGCAGTACATAAAAGGGTGACATTACTGATTGGAGATTTAGCTTTTTATCATGATATGAATGGATTATTAATGGCTAAATTAAACGATATTCATATTAATGTTGTTATACTTAACAACGATGGTGGCGGTATATTTTCTTATTTACCTCAAAAAACAGCAGCAGAGCAATACTTTGAACGTCTATTTGGTACACCAACTGGACTAAATTTTGAGTACACTGCCATGTTATATGACTTTTCATTTAAACGTTTAGATAATATTACCGATTTTTCTCAAGTATCCTTTTCAACTATGAATTCATATATATACGAAATTCTTACAAATCGTGAAGATAACTTAGAACAACATCAACTTTTATATAAGAAATTGAGTGAGATCTTAAATGTTACATTATAATTTTTATAAATCTGATCATCCAAGCAATCAATTATTAATTTTACTTCATGGTTTTATTAGTGATAGTCAAACTTATATGAATCATATAGAGGCGTTTCGTACTCAATGTAATATTTTAACTATTGATTTACCTGGACATGGCAAAGATGACTCACCTACAGATCAAATTTGGGACTTTCCGTATATAACAGAACAAATAAATCGAGTTTTATCTCAATTTGAGAAATATAAATTTAGTTTATTAGGCTATTCAATGGGTGGGCGCGTAGCACTCTACTATGCAATACATGGTCAATATGAAATCAAACAATTAATATTAGAAAGTACATCACCAGGCATTGCTGACGAAGCCTTACGTAAAGAAAGACAGGCTATCGATCAAGCACGTGGACGTGTATTAGAAATAGCTGGAATTGAAGTATTTGTAAATGATTGGGAAAAACTCCCTTTATTTCAAACACAATATCTATTAGATGATAATAAAAAACAGTCAATGCGTCGTATGCGACTTGCGCAGAATCCTAATAAGTTAGCGAAAGCTTTAAGAGATTATGGGACTGGACATATGCCTAATTTATGGGGAGATATTAAGTATATAAAAAGTGATTGTTTTATTCTAGCAGGAGAATTAGATGAAAAATTCGTTAATACTGCTAAAAAAATGGCACAAGAAATTAAAAACTATCAAATTCATATTTTTAAAAATGTAGGTCATACAATTCATGTGGAAGATGAAGCGGAATTTGATACAATAGTATTAGGTTTTTTAAAGGAGGAGCAAAATGACTAGACAGTGGGAAACACTAAAAGAATATGATGAAATTAAATATGAATTCTTCGAAGGAATTGCAAAAGTAACAATTAACCGTCCAGAAGTACGTAATGCATTTACACCTAAAACAGTAGCTGAAATGATTGATGCATTTACTAGAGCACGTGATGATCAAAATGTTTCTGTTATTATCTTAACAGGTGAAGGCGATAAAGCGTTTTGTTCAGGCGGAGATCAAAAGAAACGTGGACATGGTGGTTATGTTGGTGAAGACCAAATTCCTCGTTTAAATGTATTGGATTTACAACGTTTAATTCGTGTCATTCCTAAACCAGTTATTGCAATGGTTAGAGGTTATGCAATTGGTGGAGGTAACGTATTAAATGTAGTATGTGACTTAACAATTGCTGCAGATAATGCAATCTTTGGTCAAACTGGACCTAAAGTAGGGTCATTTGATGCTGGTTATGGTTCAGGATACTTAGCTCGTATCGTAGGCCACAAAAAAGCACGTGAAATTTGGTACTTATGTCGTCAATACAATGCTCAAGAGGCATTAGAAATGGGCTTAGTTAATACTGTAGTACCTTTAGATAAAGTAGAAGATGAAACAGTTGCTTGGTGTAAAGATATTATGAAACATTCACCAACAGCATTACGTTTCTTAAAAGCTGCAATGAATGCAGATACAGATGGTTTAGCTGGTTTACAACAAATGGCTGGAGATGCTACATTACTGTATTACACTACTGATGAAGCAAAAGAAGGTCGTGACGCATTTAAAGAAAAACGCGATCCTGATTTTGATCAATTCCCTAAATTCCCATAAACAATAGTAATAAAAAAACGCAACATTGACTTAGTCAATCTTGCGTTTTTTTAATGATCTAACACATTAGGATAGTGTTCTTTTAAATATAATTCTAAACGGAGCATACCTTCTTTTAAGACGTTCATTTCATAAGCATAAGAAATACGAATATAACCTTTTCCTATGTCTGTGAAAGAAGATCCTGGAACCATCGCAACATGTGCTTCTTCCAGTACATTGACACAAAAGTCAAAATCATTATTAGTAAATCGTTTAATACTTGGGAAAATATAAAATGCACCTTCAGGTTGAGCTTCAAGTTCGAATCCTAGCGATAACAATTTAGCTTTTAAATAATCACGTCGTTCAATATAAGCTTCGTTCATATATTTTGGTGCTTCTAAACCCTCATTTAATGCAGCGATACAAGCAATTTGAGCAGGAACATTAGCACAAATACAATTATATGCATGCATGAAAGTTAATTTTTCAATTAAATATTCAGGACCGATTAAAAAACCGATACGGATGCCTGTAGCTGAATGCGATTTACTTAAGCCACCAATGAGTAATAGTTGATCACGTATCTCTTCATATTCTGCAAAAGAAGTATGTGTTCCTGTAAACGTATTTTCAGCGTAGATTTCATCACTGATAATAAATATTTCTTTAGTTTTTAAATAATGTACAAGGGCTTCAACTTCTGAGCGCTCTAATATAACACCAGTTGGATTAGTAGGATAATTTAATAAAATTGCTTTAGTTTGATCAGTAAAGTAAGCTTCAATTAGCTCAGGTGTGACCTTAAAGTCAGAATGTGTGGTATCAATATAAATAGGTTTACCACCTAAAGTTTCAACTAATGGGATATATCCAGCATAAATAGGACCAGGGATTAAAATTTCATCTCCAGGTTCGATTATACTTCTTAGCGATGTATCTAACGCTTCACTTGCACCATTTGTAACAATAATTTCTTCTTCGCTATAAAGAAATCCATATCTACGTTTAAAATATTGACTAATCGCTTGACGCGTTTCAGTAAGACCTTTGTTATGTGAATAACTTGTTTTATCTTCGCTTATTGCATTAATATATGCTTGCTTAACCACATCAGGCATTGGAAAATCAGGTTGGCCAATAGTTAAATTAACGCAGTCGTCAATATTTTTTATTCGACTTGAAAACTGTCGGATACTTGGCGCTCTTAAAAACTTAGAATTTGAATTTAAAGTTAATTTCATATTTACACCTCTAAATATAATCATTCAAAGTATTATGACCTCATTACTTTGAAATAGAATATAATTATCATATCATATTTTTATTTATAATATTTAATTAATAAAATCTCACTTTCTCTTAATTTAAATAGAAAAATTAGAAATCGTGTATAATGAATAGATAATACCATATTATTAAAATGAATTTAGTCAATTTATTGAATAGTATTGTCTAATTATAAAATTAACTTTATAATATAAACAATTACTAGAGTGGAGTAGAACAGCTATGTATAATCAACTAGAAAAACTTATTACCCTAACAAATAATGATCTTAATTTAGTAAATAGACGCTTTGGCCAACGGACTGATATAACAAATGACCAACTGGAATTATTAAGAATTCTTTATAACTATGATCGATTATCACAATATGATTTAACAATGAAAATTAGTAGAGAGCAATCCATTGTATCTCGTTGGATAAAGAAATTAGTTCATAAAGGTTATATTACAAGTCAACAGTCACATGAAGATTTACGTTGTAAGGATTTATGTTTAACAACTGAAGCTAGAGATTTAATTAAACAAATCAATATAGCAAGATGTGAATTAATCGAAGCGAGATGTCAATGTTTAACAGAAGAGGAAATTAATAATTTGAATCATCTTTTAAATAAACTTAATAGTCGTCATCTTTATATCTAACATAGCACCCATCTTATTGTTTTTTATAACATAGCACAATAAGATGGGTGTTTGTATTAAATATAAAATTTAGAGCAAAAAAGAATCTGAGACAGAAATAAGTGTCTCAGATTCTTTTACGTATGGGCAGGCGATAACTGAATTGAAACTGAATTCAGTTTCACTCCCAAGTATTATTATTGATTAAATACTGGTATTTCAAAATATTTACCAACTGAATTAATTTGATCATATAAGTATTTTAAACTTTTAGCATTCAAATTTGCCCAATTAATATCAGTAGCATATTGATGTGTACCAGGTTGATCAGGATTCCAACGCATTTTATAAAGTGTATTTTGACCAGATTTAATATAATCTTGAGCAATAAATTTAGCTCCATCAATAATAGCTTTAGAAATACTATTCCAGCCAGATTGTTTTGCGTATTTAATTCCATTTACAAGTGGTGCATAATCATAAGCTCCAATACCATATACATTATAATATTTAATAGGGGAATTAGAAACGACTTGATTATTAACCAAATTTGCACCTTTAGCAAGTTTAGATTGGCCATTACCCGTTTCAAGTAAGGCATGAGCAATTAAGTAAATTTCATTAACACCTGTCAATTTTGCAGCATTAGCAAATGCTTGACCTTGGTTTTCTAACATTCCCTTACCTTTAAGTAAACGATTTAAACGATCTACAGATAATAATTGTGGACGATCTAAACGTAAAAATTGATATTTTAAAGCTGGATGTTTTGCAAGTGTTTTCGCGTTCATCGCATTTTTAATTTCACTATACGTTGCATTTGACCAACCGCTATTATTACGTTGAACTTGGGGTGGTGCACCGTAAACATTTTGTTGAATTTTAGTGACCTCATCAAGTGTTCTATAGTTTTTAGATAGTTTAACTAATTGTTGTTGTAAATCGCTTTTCTTAATCCATACTGATTTACCATTACTTAATTTACCATAATACCAAGTGATACCATTTACTACTTTTCGTTTTGTAACTTGAAAAATTTGTTCATTAAATGGCTTGAGTGAGTACGCTTTAGCTGAAGTAGGGTCGTCATAGTAAAAACTATTACCATTAGTTATAACTAAATCATCGTTATAGTCTTCTGTTGTATCAAAAGATGAAGCGTCTGTTAAATCTTTTAATGCAATCCAACCTGTTTGATTATTAACTGTACCGTATAAATACGTTTTACCATCAACAATTGTCGATTTAGAAGCTTTGAAAGTTTGATTAGCAATGTTGTTTTTATCTAATCGTTGTTGATTAGTGCCCCAAGCAATCGTATATAAGCCATTATTATTTTGGTTGACAGTATAAGTACCTTTCACTTTTTGTTCTTCATCTAAATTTTTAATATTTAAGTCTTTAACATTATACCAACCTAATGGGGTATTTCCAGAAGTACTAGATAATAAAACATATGTATGATCATCTAATTTTTTTTCTTTAGTTACAACATATGTTTTGTTAGCATATTGTTTTGCATGCTTACCACTTGCATCGTAAATACTTGAACGTATACCATCATTGGTTGAATTTACTTGAGCAATTTTTGAAACAGTTTGAACACTACTTGTTTTTTGACTCGTTTTTACAGTTTGAACATCGTCTGATAAAATCCAGCCCCAAACATTATTGATAACACCGTGAAGATACGTATTTGAGCCTACTTTTAAAGCGTCTATCGATTTTAGAACATCTCCCTTTGAAGGAACTGTTGCTTTAATTTGAGACGAACTGCCCCAAGGTGTTTCATATATATTACTATTTCCTTTGATATTGTAATTTTTAATACCATCATTTATAGGTATTGTAGTTTGAATATTAATTTCTGATGAAGGAATCCAACCGTGTGATTGATTACCATTAAAGTCAGAAATCAAATAAAAGTTTTTGTTATTTAATGTCGCTTTTTTAGTTACACGATAAGTATTACCGTTAATAGAAGGATTTATTTTTCCAGATGAGTCATATACTGTTGTGTAAGCACCATTATTTTTTTTAGCTACTTGTCCTAAAGTATTATTTAATTGAGAAACATTAAGTACATTAGTTGTATCCGCTTTGTTTTGAATATCATTTAAATAATATTTACTTACCCAACCAGTTAAACCATTTACTGAACCATATACATATGTTGATTTACCTACTTGTTGTGATGCACTCGCTTTAAATGGCGATTGATTTGATTTAGATACTGTTCCAGCAATTTGATTATAATTACCCCATGGAACAGTGTATAGTGTCGTTCCAGGTTTAATAGTGTAAGATTTATTTACTTTCGCTTTAGGAGTAATAGTATTATAAATCGTTTCATTTTGTTTAACCCATCCATATAATTTTCCACTATTATAATCGGATACTAGGTAATATTTGTCTTTACCAAGCTGTGCAGATTTTGTAACTGCTAAAGTATTATGAACCTGATTCGTCGTTTTTCCCTTAGAATCATATACAGTAGTATAAAGACCACTATTATCTGATTTAATTTGAGCTAAGCCATTATTAGATGTTACTGTTAATTTTTTATTATTTATACTTGGTTTAGTAGTAGGAGTTGAATTATTTGTAGATGTTGTACCCCATGGTGCAACTTTGCCCATTTTAATTAAATATTTTTCGTTAATTAAATCATATAATTCATCATAACTATAATTATGATTACTCAAGTAGGCATGTGGATCAGCGTGATCTGTACCTCCAAGATAACGACTAATAGCATAATGAGTCCATACTGTTCCTTTAGCATCATATTCAGCACTATCTGGTTTTAATCCATAATATTGTAATTGTGTAGCAGCGTAATCTGCATAGTTATTCATTGAACGTGCGAATGAAGCATAATCATGTGTATGAACTATTTCAACATTAATAAAACGATTATTTCCATATGGTCCAGCTCCCCAAGATAAATAATCAGTAGGAGCAGTTTCAATAATACGGTTTCCATCTACAAATGCATGTACAAACGCATTTGTATAATTATTTCTCATATAATTAATTTCGCCTTCAATCGTTGAATTGTCATTTGCAGTATCATGCACGACGATGCCTTCAGGTTTTCCAACTCCATTTCGATATCCATATTTAGGGAAGTAAGATGTATAATGTTCTTCAATCGAAGGCGCTTTCAAATTATTTGTGCGAATATAATTATTAATTGAAGATTTAACTTGCGGTACATATTTTGGTAGTGAAGACGTAGTTGAATATGTACTTACTGTAGCTGGACCACCTTTTCCACCAATACCTTTATGAACTGATGATGTAGAGTCAGAGACAGATGCATCATTTGATTGAGTTGAAGTTGTAGCTTTATTATTAACATGAGTGTTATTTAAAGCTGTACTGTATGCACGTACTTTTAAAGTATTATGCATTGGTGAAGTTTGAGTATTATTCTTTTTAAGAGTAGTATCTTCATTGTTAACTGTAGTGTTATTTGATGTATTTGATAAATTTTTAGACGTACTGTCACTTTCTGTAGTAGAAGATAATGATACTTTATTATTGTCATTATTTGTCGTTGTAGCATTATCTTCTACTTTTTGTTGCTGATTATTAACGACAGTAGTGCTTAATTGCGCTTTTGATATGCTATTGTTTTGACTTTCTACGTTATTTAATGTTGTTTTAGGCTCATCTGTATTTAACTTTTGTGTATTTGAAACCTGAGCACTTTCATTATGAGTTGATGGTGTTTCAGTAGTTACATGATTTGAATTTAAATTATGATTAGAATCTTCTGATGTAACTAATTTAGTTGAATCAGTTGAAGTAGTAGAGGTAGTAGCTACTTCATTATTATTATGTTTTGTATTATCAGATTGATAATTTGATATTGTATCACTGTTTTTAACTGTATCATTAGTATTAGAACGCGTTGAGTTATTTTGAGATGACGCTGATTGATTTAAGTTATCTAATTTTGCATCATATGTGTATGTATTATATGTATTATCAGTAGTATTTGATTTTACTAATGTAGGGTCTTGGTAAGTTTGCACGCCAGAAATATTTTGTGCTGCATTACTGACTTGATGTTTAGCTACATTGGCATTTTCAATATTTTGTTGATCATCGATTACATTATTAGCAGCGTTTTGTTTGTTTTCAGAGGCTTCAGCATGATGTGTAGTAAATGCTGCACCAAATAAAGTAAGGGCGATCATTGATGGGAATTTAAAGCTAAATTTTTTCGACATAATAGTTGCTCCTTTTTTAATTTACTTTTTTATTATAACGTCAAGAAAAGTAAGAGTAATTATTTTTAACTCATTTGTAAACTAAATTTAATTTTGTTCTTATAAATATCTAGCTGTTGTCATTGAAATTTAAGTATCGAAAAATATCATTTAAATTATTTTATACATTTTAATATGAGCAATATTTTCTTCTTGAAAAGGAAGACCAATACTAATATAACCTAGTTTTTCATAGAATGGTTTAACTTGTAGTTGTGCGTTTAAAATAAGTTTATGATGATGTTTTCGTTTTGCAATACTTTCAATCGTGTTCATTAATGTTTTACCGAACCCTTTATTGCGATAAGGTTTTAAAATTGCTACACGTTCTACTTTTATACCATCTTCATATGGACGAAATCGTGCACAAGCAAATGGATGATCGTTGTAATATCCAATAATATGAGTAGAAGTATTTTCAAATATATCTAATTCGCTTTCTAATGGAATCCCTTGCTCTTCTACAAAAACTGACTTTCTAATTTCAAAACAATCAGAAAGCATAGATTGATTAATTACTTCTTTAAACATGTGACATTTACCTACTTTCTTAAATTAAATAAATTCAATCATTTTATATTATTTAGATATAGAAAAAGAAAAACTCCTTTTACTAAAAAGTAAAAAGGAGTAATAAATTATAATGCTTCTTGGCGAACAATTGCGCAATATTGCCAAAAGATCCTTAATTGTGCGATGTTCCAGTTATTCATCCCCATAGTGAAACCTGAAGGCCTAAAAAGATTGACGTCTGTAACCTCTAAAGCGGCTGCAATTAAATATTGCAAAGGAATACTAATGCTTTGCATTGTTTCCGTAATTCCATTTTCATCATATACCCAAGAAAAGGGTAAATCAGATTCAAATACATCTACTTTATTAAAAATTTCAGGTAAAGCAACAATGTAACAAGCGCCATTTACAATTGGATTCACTGAATTCTCACCATAGTATACTAATAATGCCTCATAGTTTTCACGATGTTCATGATTAACATAAAAGAATTCACTTCTGAATAAAGCCATGTCTTGATTATGAATAATTTGTTGTTCTAATACGTTAAACATGCCGTTAATATTAGCAATTTTTTCATATGTTTTGCGTGACATTCTACGTACTCCTCTCAAATTAATATAATTGATTTATTTCATTTTGATTGTTGAAGTCGTTTGAGTTGTCTGAATTGTTGCTATTGACTTGATTACTCATTTGATTTTGTTGATCCATAGTACTATCAGATGGATTTTGTTCTGATTGTGATTGCGTAGAAGGGTTAGTATCATTACTCTGAATAGAGTTTTCATCTGTTGTGGTATCTTTTTGATTATTTTCTAAAAGAAACGAATCAATAGGTGTTAACGGTACTAGATTGCCATAATAATTAATGACTCTTTCATCCAATAAATCATTCTTATCTGTTATTTTAGATAGTCCTAAATCAGAACGCAATAAATTTGAATATTTTAATATACTCTTAATGCTAGGATTATAATAGTAGATACCATTTAAATAATCATTGTCACCTTTAAGTTGAGACTTTTTAAAGTCTATATTATCAGATAAATAAATTGAAGCTATAGATTTAATTTCTTCTGTTGTTAGGTTATGTTTAGCATTTTCACCTACTATTTGAACGAGTTCATCTAGTCTGTCATATGAATCTAAATTTTTTGCTTTCTGAAATAAAATTTTGATTAAATCCATTTGTCTCTCGCCACGTTTTAAATCTGAATCGTGATGACGCGTGCGTGCTACAGCCAAAGCTTCATCACCATTTAATTTGTGATACCCTTTTTTAACCTTGATTCTTCCAGTATCATCTGTGTTAGGTTCATCTAAATCATAAGGTACATCGTAATAAATACCACCTAATTTATCTACCGCTTGAACAAAGGCATCCATATTAATTCGAACATAATAGTCGACAGGGATATTAAGTGTGGCTTCAACAGTATCCATAGCAGCAATAGGACCTCCATAGGCATGTGCGTGTGTGATTTTATCGTAATAACCTACTTTAGGAATATAACTGATTGTATCACGAGGAATACTTAATAAACGGATTTGCTGTTTATTGGGATTAAGTGTTGCTAAAATCATTGAATCAGTTCTTGAATGTTCAGTTGTTTGACCATTTTTACGTCTACCTTCATTATCGTCTATCCCAAGAAACAATATTGAGATAGCGTTTTTAGAAGGATTCATTTTGCTATTTCTTAAAGTAGAATGACGTTTTGCATCAGATTTATTATATGAAGATTGCAAAGCATTCTCAGAATGATGATATAAATTGACAATAAAAATGACAGGAACAACAATAAGTAATAATGTTAATAGCATCATAAAATATTTTAAAAAACGATTCATAATTATGTGCTCCTATACGTATTTATTAAAAAAATAAGATAATAATTTAATCATACCATTTTAATATAAAAGAATAATAATTATTACTCCCATAGCCATAAATTGTATTACTAATTGGCTAAAATTACAACTTAATTTTAATATAAAAAGATAATGTTTAAAAACTTTTATTTACAATGAAGCAGGCTTGAAAACTTACTTTATCGGGCTAAAGAATGATGGAAAAAATAGTCGGAGTAAGATATATTAAAGATGATATTTTAGTGAAAATAATATATAATATAATTTATTGAAAGAATAATAATTTAATAAAATAGTGTAGAGTTAATTATTTTTATTAAATTGTAATGAGGCAGCAAATGAAAAAAAGAATAGAAATAATAACATTAACCATAGTTTTAATCATCTTAGTAACATTATTCATCATATTCTTAATGAAAGTATATAAAACAAATCATAAAGATACAGAATATAACAAAGTAAATGATAATAAAACGTATTTACAAAAAAGAGATTATCATGTATCGAAAGTGCCACATTTAAAGACAATTGAAGTCGAAGAACCACATATCAAAAATATTGATGAATATTTAAAAGCAATTCATTTTAATGGGGCAGTTACAGTTCTTGAAAATGATAAATTAAAGTTGAATAAAGGATACGGTTATCAAAATTTTCAGCATAAAACTAAAAACTCACCAAATACAATGTATTTAATTGGTTCCGCACAGAAATTTACAACTGGATTAATTCTAAAAAAATTAGAAAATGAAAATAAAGTGAATATAAATGATCCTGTCACTAAATATTTACCTTGGTTTAAAACGACAAAAAATATAACTTTAAAAGATCTAATGTTACATAGAAGTGGACTATATAAATTTGAAGCTTCTCCTAAAACTAAAAGTCTTGATAGTGCAGTACATGCAATACAAGCAAGGGGAATTGATGAAAAATTTTATCATAAACACTTATATAATGATGCTAATTACTTAGTGCTTGCTCAAGTAATAGAAGTAGTTACACATAAATCCTATGCTGCAAATTATTATGATGATTTAGCACAACCATTTAGTTTACAACATAGTGCTTTTTTTAATGAAAAACCATATAAAAAACATATGGCTACTGGATATAAAATGATTGACGGTAAATTAACTGCTATGAAACCAAATATATTAGATCAATATTATGGAGCGGGTAATTTATATATGACAACATATGATATGGCTCATTTAGTAAATAATTTTAAAAATAATAATATTTTTAGTGAATCAGTGTCAATACCACTGACTCAGCAATTAGGAACAACAGCATATCCTGAATCTTATCGATATGGATTTTATGTTACACCGCAATATAACAGAATTAATGGTGTGTTCTATGGACAAATATTTACTGTCTATTTCAATCAACATTATGTCATCGTACTTGCTTCAAATATAGGTGATAATTCTAAAGTAACAAATGAAAAGCGAATCTCATATATTTATCATAAAATACTAAATCAACACTCTTATTATCAATAAGAGTAAAATTAAAGGTCGGAACATTAATTGTTTCGACCTTTAATTTTTTAAAGTATTTAAAAATATTGTTTTATAATGTTCATTTATGCTTGATACGACTACGGAACAATTAGGATAGGAAGATTCAAAATCAACTACAGTAGCACCACGAGTTAGTGCTCCTTGTAATTCAATTTGCACATCTGCTTCTTTAATTTCGTAACTCTTAGGATCAAGTAAATAAAGGATCGTAAATGCATCATATAATTTTATTCCTTCTTTAAAATCTTCACCACGATAATGTTGGAAAATATGATACAACATTTGTGTCGTTTTGTTTTCATCTTTAAGAGTGTCTAAATAAGAATGAGTAAATAATGATTGACGCGCTAAATCTAATCCAATCATCGTTAAAGGCAAACCAGCATTAAAAACGATATGGGCTGCTTCAGGATCACAATAAATATTAAATTCAGCAAGGGGAGTAACATTACCTCTTCCAGTACTACCCCCCATCATAATAATTTCTTTAACATAGTTTTTGCATTCAGGATACGTATTAAAAAGTAGTGCTATATTTGTTAAAGGGCCTAAAGTTACAAGAGTAATAGGTTCATTAGAATGACTTAATATCTCATTCATAGCTTCTATAGCATGAGAAGATGCTAAATCTGAAGTAGAAATTGTAGGGAATTGATAGCCATCCATACCACTTTCTCCATGAATATGACTAGCATCTTGTATTTCACTTATTAATGGTTGAGAAGCTCCTCTATGTATAGGGACCTCACTATTGAAAAAGGCTTTTAATTTTAAAGCATTCGCTGTGGTTTTCTCAACACCTACATTTCCATTTACAGTAGAAATCATTTTGACATCAAATTTTGTATGAGATAATGCAAGAGCGATTGCTGCTGCATCATCTATACCTGGATCAGTATCAATAATAATAGGTAATGACATGAATACCCCTCCAAAGATTTTTACTTTTTCTTATATCTATCATACACAAAGAAGTCATTAATATAAACAAAACAAAAAGCCTGTACAAGTTAAAAAACTCGTACAGGCTTTCTTTTTAAGTAAGGTAGAAATTGAATTATAAGTGACTAGAATGGCCACCTTGCATAACCCAATAAGTACCAATAACTGTGATTAAAGTAATAATAATCGCAAATATAACTTTGGCAGATTGTACACGTCCATCTTTACCTTCAGTTAAGTGCATGAACATTAATAATTGTAATGCAGCTTGAATGAAAGCAAAACCAAAGATAATTGTTGTTTTAGCATGGAATGTCATGTTTGTGTATAGAGTTACAAAAACTGCTAATAACGTTAAAACGATTGAAGCAATAAAGCCAACTGTATGTTTTACGATTGTATTCATCCGCTATACACCATCCCTATCATATATACGGCAGTAAAGATGAAGATCCATACAACATCTAAGAAGTGCCAGTATAAACTTACTATAAATAATTTTGGAGCATTAAATTTATTTAATCCACGTGTTGCAACTTGGATTAATAAACAAATAATCCAAACGATACCTAACGAAACATGGGCACCATGTGTACCTAATAAGATGAAGAAACTTGACCAATAAGAGCCAACTTTAGGTGTTACACCTTCAGAAGCATAATGTGCAAATTCATAAATTTCGAATCCGACAAATATTAAGCCAAGGATTACTGTTAAAATCATCCAAAACATCATTTTGCCTTTTTCTTCTTTACGTAAGTAGTAAATTGCAATACCACAAGTATAAGAACTGATTAATAAGGCAAATGTCATAATTAGGACAAGTGGTAATTCAAACAATTCAGTTGTCATTTTACCACCGTAACTGCCCCCATGTTGCAACGTTAATAACGTTGCAAATAGGGTACCGAATAATGCAAATTCGGCTGTAAGGAAAATCCAGAAGCCAAGCTTATTCAATTGACCTTCATGCGTACGTGAATCAATAGTGTTTGTATCATGACTCATGACCTACAGCCTCCCTTTCTTTAATACGTGCTTCTCTTAAACGTGCTTCGTTTTCAGCAACTTCAGAAGCTGGAATATGATAACCGTGATCTTGTACAAAACTTTGATAAATCATAGTTCCGAAGATACCAGCTACACAAATTAGGAATGGAATGATAGATTGGAAGATTAAGAAGAAACCACCAACTAACATGAATATACCCATAAATACACCAGTATGCGTGTTATTAGGCATATGAATGTCTTTGTAGTTATGGTTGTCTAAGAAATGACGACCATGTTCTTTCATATCAACAAATGTATCATAGTCATTCCAATCTGGAGTGATTGCGAAGTTGTATTTAGGTGGAATAGCTGAAGCTGTTGACCACTCTAAAGTACGACCTAAACCATCCCAGTTATCTCCAGTTGCTTCACGTGGAGATTTAATGTGGCTGTAGATAATGCTTACTACTAAGAATAGGAAGCCGACTGCCATCATTAATGCACCGATAGTTGAAATGAAGTTTAATAACCACCAACCATCAGATGGCATATAAGTGTATAAACGACGTGGCATACCGTCTAATCCAAGAATGAATTGTGGTAAGAAACATACGTTAAATCCAATCATGAATAACCAGAATGCCCATTTATTTAATTTTTCATTTAATTTATAACCCATCATCTTAGGATACCAGAAGATTAAGCCAGCTAGGCAGGCAAATACTACACCGGTAACCAATGTATAGTGGAAATGCGCTATTAAGAAATAAGTGTTGTGATATTGATAGTCAGCTGATGCCATTGCTAACATTACACCAGTAACCCCACCTAATAAGAAGTTAGGGATAAAGGCTAATGAGAATAACATTGGTGATTCAAAAGTAATACGTCCTTTATATAATGTTAATAACCAGTTAAATAATTTAACTCCGGTAGGTACACCGATTAACATCGTTGAGATTGAGAAGAATGAGTTAATTAAAGCACCATTACCCATTGTGAAGAAATGGTGAACCCAAACTAAGAAACTTAAGAACGCGATACCAGCAGTTGCCCACACCATACTTTGGTGACCGAATAAACGTTTACGAGCAAATGTTGGAATAATTTCTGAAAAAATACCAAATGCAGGCAAGATAACAATATAAACTTCAGGGTGCCCCCATACCCAGAAGAAGTTTGCCCATAACATTGGCATACCGCCATCTGCTACTGTAAAGAAATGAGTTCCGAATACTCTATCAGCTGTCATTAAAGCAAGAACAACTGTGAATACTGGGAATGCTAAAATTATGATTAATGTCGTAATAAAAGTAGTTACAGTAAACATAGGCATTTGCATAAATTTCATAGTAGGCGTTTTACATCTAAGTATTGTTACAAAGAAGTTAATACCTGTCATTAAAGTACCGATACCTGAAATTTGAATTGCTACTAAGTAGTAGTTAACTCCTGGACCAGGACTAAATTCTCCTGCTAGTGGAGCATAGTTTGTCCAACCAGCTGCTGGTGATCCACCTACGATAAATGATAGGTTAAATAAAATCATACCAACAAAGAATAACCAGAAACTGATGTTGTTCATTACAGGGAATGCCACATCACGAGCCCCAATTTGTAATGGAACAACAACATTCCATAATCCAAAAATGAATGGCATAGCCATAAAGATAATCATAATAACGCCGTGCGTACTAAAAATTTCATTATAGTGATTTGATTCCAAGAAAGTATTATCAGGAATAGCTAATTGAGTACGAAGTAATAACGCATCAATACCACCACGAACGAACATTAATACTGCACTAATTAAGTACATTAAACCGATTTTTTTATGGTCTACGGATGTGAACCATTCTTTGTATAGATATTTCCATAACTTGAAATAAGTAATTACCGCAATTAAACCAATAATTAGGAATGGCGCGCCGATTTGTGCCATTGTAATCATCCAGTTACCTTTAACGAGTAATTGATCCCATGGAAAATTCATTAATGTTCACCTCCATGATCATTATCTGCTTTAGACGCATTCTCGTCTTTAGCTCCTTTATTGATTTTTTCCATTTCCTTAGCGTTGTGAGTTTCTTCATCTTTAAACTCACTATCGTAAGGGTCATTGTTGCCTAAAATCATTGGCTTCATACCATGACGAGGATAGTTGACATTAGTAACTGTTACCTTACGAGCTGGTTTTTGAGGTTTATCTGTTACATCTTTATAAAGATCTTTTTCAGCAACGAAGTTAGGATCTTTTTGAGTATAATTGTAACGTTTATATGCATAGAAGATATACTCTGGATCAGCTGCAGGATCGACGAATGCCATGTGAGTACCATTAAATGTTAATTCTTTATTTGGAGTACTTGGTAAGAGTTGTTTATCAAACTCATCTTGGCTAATAGTTTTTTTACTTTTAGCATCTTTAACCCAAGCATCGAAATCTTTTTGGTCTACAGAGTGAACTTTAAATGTTTGGCGAGAGAAACCTTCACCATTAAAGTTAGAGTTACGTCCTCTGAATGTACCAGTTTGATCGGCTTTTAAAGTCCAATTCATTGTCATGCCAGTCATGGCATATTTTTGACCACCTAATTGAGGAATCCAGAAACTAGTCATTGTATCCATAGCTTGTAATTTAAATACAACTGGACGGTTTTTAGGAATAGTTAATGTATTCACTGTTTCAACCTTTTGTTCTGGATAAGCAAAGAACCATTTATATCCGGCACTAACTGCATAGACAACTATTGGGTCTTCTTTACTTTCAGGTGGTTTCTCGTAATCGTATAATGTTTTAACTGTTGGAATAGCTAAAGCAATTACGATTAAGATTGGTACCACAAACCAAATTGTTTCAATTAAAGAATTGTGGTGCATCTTACCAGATTCGTCATTTTTATTGTAACTATACTTGAAAATAAAAACAGCGAACATAGTAAGTACAACAGCAACAATAACAAGCATGAAGATGATTGAGTAAATAATCAAGAACTTCTGACTACTTGCTACTGGCCCTTTTGCATTAAACACTTCTAAGTTTGAACAACCACTAAGTAAAATTAGTGTGCCAAACATAAGAAGCAACGACTTAAATTTTGACACTTTTTTGACCTCCTAATACTACAAATGTAGGGCTTACCATTAATTTTAGTTCATTACGCGATATTTACAAGACCTTATTAGAAAAAAATTACAATAATAAATAGGAAAAAACTAGTAACAATAGGAATGACGGGGAATGTAAGGTTTGTTAAAATTATGTGTCTATTCTGTGAAAAATGTCAAAAATAGAAAATTATTCATTACATTTGAGAAACATTATCAATTCTAGCGTTTACAATAGAAATTAAATAAAAAAGACAAGATGTTTATCTCGTCTTTTTCAGAAAATTGACACATTTATTTAACTTTTATGTAACGTGTTGATGATTCTTCGGCTCCCTCTGAGTCGATGACATTATATCTTACTTCATATGTACCTACTTTTGACGTATCTACATGACCATCAACTGTAATTTTATGTGTTAAATCGCCATCTTCTTTATCGTAGGCGCTAATTCCATTTAATACATTATAATCTTGACCTTTTTCAATAACAATATCATTTACTCCTTTAAGCTGTGGAGTATGATTTGAAGTAGCTTCTGCACTTAAATTGGGTGTCACAAGAGTAGCGGAGACACCGAGAGCTGAAAGAGATTGTATGAGTTTATTCATTACGTTAACCTCCGAATGTAATAAGTTATTTGAATAATTTAACTATACTTTAATTTCTGATTTTTAACATCATACTATAGTCTTAATATAGCTTATTCAAGATTAAATTTAAATGAACTTAAGATAAATAAATATTAAATTTATGTAAAATGAAAGTTCTGTGAATTTAAAAGAATTTATATTACATTATAATAAATATCGTACTAAAATATATTTGTGGTAAATAAATATATTTTACACATATTATTTTAAGTAGGAGTGGATTTGAATGTTAACAGAACAAGAAAAAGGAATTGTAAAAGAAACTGTTCCAGTATTACAAGAAAGAGGAACAGAGATTACTTCTTATTTTTACAATAGAATGTTCCAACAACATCCAGAGTTAAAAAATATGTTTAACCAAACTAACCAACAAAAAGGTTTCCAATCTACTGCTTTAGCTCAAAGTGTATTAGCAGCTGCAGTTAATATTGAGCATTTAGAAAATATTTTGCCAGTTGTTAAAGAAATTGCATATAAACATTGTGCGTTACAAGTACCACCAGCTGGATACGATATCGTAGGAGAAAACTTAATTGAAGCAATTAAAGCTGTTTTAGGATTAGAAGATAGTCATCCTATTATTCAAACTTGGAAAAAAGCATATCAAGAAATTGCTGATGTATTTATTCAAGTTGAAAAAGATATTTATAGTAAAATGTTATGGGAAGGTTTCCAACCATTTAAAATTGAAAAAATTGACCAACTTTCATCTGATATTAAAGCCTTTACGGTAGTATCAGATCAATATGATTTAAGTCAATTTACACCAGGAGAATATATTACAGTTGATGTAAGCAGTGAAAAAATGCCTTATCGTGCAAAACGTCACTATTCAATTGTTAGTGGTGATAACAATCATTTAACTTTTGCTGTCAAACGTGATGTATCTACAGACCATGAAGGTGAAGTTTCAACTATTTTACATGATGAATTAAAAGAAGGAAATGATATTAACTTATCAGCTCCAGTAGGTCCATTTGGTGTGGTTAATCAAGAACAACCACAATTGTTTATTGGTGCGGGTATTGGTGTCACACCACTTGTTTCAATGTTTGATGAAGTAGCTGAAAATGGAAGTCATGCACAGTTTATTCAAGTAACTGGAGACGTTAATGATACACCATTCACTTCTCATTTAAGAGATATTTCAAAACGCTACGACAAAGCGAAATATGAGTTATATGATAGACAAGCTAAAGGTTATTTAACTAAAGAAACGCTTGAAAATTATGTGAATAATGATAGTGAAGTATATGTTTGTGGAAGTGCTAAATTTATTCAATCAGTGATTGAAGTATTAAAAGAAATAGGCGTAAACCAAGAACATATTCATTATGAAACATTTGTTCCAAAATTAAGTGTGTCAGTATAAATGTAATATATTATTGAAAAAAGAGAGCGGCATAATTAATGTGAAATTATGTCGCTCTCTTTTTTTATAATAAACGCTTGAATTTAAATTATTCAATGCCTCTACGCATTTTTTCAGCTAATAATGTATTATTTAAAACCATAGTAATGGTTAAAGGACCTACACCGCCTGGTACTGGAGTAATAGCACCCGCAATTTCTTTTACTTCTTCAAATTCCACATCACCTTTTAATTTACCATTTTCATCAGGAGTATTACCTACATCCACAATCACTGCGCCTTCTTTTACATCGTCTTTAGTAACTAATCCAGGTTTACCTACTGCACTGACGATTACATCTGCATTTTTTAAATGACTATGCATATCTTTAGTACGTGAATGTAAGATCGTTACTGTCGCATTTGCTTGTAATAATAACTTAGATACAGGTTGACCTACAATGTGACTTCGGCCAATTACGACAGCATTTTTACCTTCTAAATCAATATCTGCATGTTTTAAAATTTCCATAATTCCTAATGGCGTACAAGGGACAAACGTCTGTTCATCAATGTATAATTTACCAATGTTTGATGGATGGAAACCATCAACGTCTTTTTCTGGATTAATTGCCTCTAAAATTTTTTGTTCGCTAACCTGTTTAGGTAGGGGTACTTGGACTAAAATGCCACTTACCGAATCATCATTATTTAAACGATCTAGTTCTTTTAATACGTCTTCTTCAGAAGTATCTTCAGCTAAATGGATAATTTCAGATATCATCCCTATTTTTTCAGCAGCTTTCTTTTTAGAATTAACATAGCTTTGACTTGCGCCATCATTCCCAACTAAAATAACGGATAATTTTGGTGTATATCCCTTTCCTTTTAAAGTTTGAACTTGGTCTTGCAACCCTTGTCTATAATCTTTTGCAATATGTTTCCCATCTAAAATTTTTGCAACCACAAAAAATTCCTCCTTGTTTATTAAATATCTGTCTATAGATTAACTTTAAAGGTATAAAAACGTCAAATTTTAACTGAAAAACGTAAATTAAGTTAAAAAACACGAATAAAGTTCGATTTTTGATTGAAATTAAATTTTATACTTGGTATGCTATACGTGTAATATACAACTAATAAGATTTATATTTTAAACTTTGAAAGGGTGTACAAAGTGAAAGTAGCAGTCATTATGGGTAGTTCCTCAGACTGGAAGATTATGCAAGAAAGTTGTGCAATGTTAGAACAATTTGAAATACCATATGAAAAGAAAGTAGTGTCAGCACATCGTACGCCAAAATTAATGTTTGATTTTGCAAGTGAAGCACGTACAAATGGTTATGATGTTATTATTGCTGGCGCTGGTGGTGCAGCACATTTACCTGGAATGGTTGCTTCAATGACAACGTTACCTGTTATCGGTGTACCTATTGAATCTAAAAGTTTAAAAGGAATAGATTCACTATTATCTATTGTTCAAATGCCCGGTGGAATTCCTGTTGCTACAACGGCAATCGGTAAATCTGGAGCTAAAAATGCTGGTATTTTAGCAGCGAGAATTTTAAGTATTGGAAATGACTCAGTTCGTAAACATCTTGAACAATATGAACAATCTTTAGTAGATAAGGTAGGCGAAATGCAAGATGAACTTCAATAGATTAAAGTTCGGAGCAACGATTGGTATTATTGGTGGAGGACAATTAGGTAAGATGATGGCACAATCTGCCCAAAAAATGGGTTTTAATGTAGCGTGTTTAGATCCTAATCCAGATAGTCCATGTAAATCAGTAGCAGATGTTTTTATCACAGCAGAGTATGATGATGAAGAAGCCTTAAATAAATTGGGTCAACAATCAGATGTGATTACTTATGAATTTGAAAATATATCTGCTCAACAGCTTAAGCAACTAACTCAACAATTTAACATCCCCCAAAGTTATCAAGCAATTGAATTATTACAAGATCGTTTAACTGAAAAACAAACATTAGAATCTGCAGGTACAAAAATTGTTCCTTATGTATCTTTAAAAGATGAAAAAGATTTGAATCAAGCAATTGAAACATTAAGTTATCCATTTATCGTAAAAACACGTTTTGGTGGATATGATGGTAAAGGGCAAATTTTAGTGAAAAATGATTCCAATATTGAAGAAGCTAAAGTGCTTGTTTCAAAACATGAATGTGTGGCAGAAAAATTTTTAGATCTCGATCGAGAAGTATCTTTAACTGTAACGATTGGTAATCAAAATCAAATTGCTTATTTCCCACTACAAGAAAATGAGCATCGTAATCAAATACTATTTAAAACTATTATTCCAGCTAGATGCGATAAAGAACAAGAAGCGAGAAAAGAAGTAAATAAAATAATTGAAAAAGTTCACTTTGTTGGTACTTTTACCGTGGAATTCTTTATTGATAAATCAAATCACTTATATGTAAATGAGATTGCACCGAGACCACATAACTCTGGACATTATACGATTGAAGCATGTGATTATTCTCAATTTGATACACACATTTTAGCAGTAACTGGTCAAGATTTACCTCAAGAGATAGAAATTTTAAAACCAGCAGTGATGATGAATTTATTAGGACGCGATTTAGACTTATTAGAAGATAAATTTGGAGATCATCCTGAATGGCATGTCCACATCTATGGAAAAACAGAACGAAAACCAGATAGAAAAATGGGACATATGACCATTCTTACAAATAATGTTAATGAAACTGAAAATGAAATGTTGAAACAATTTAAAGGGAGAGAATAATCAATGTCATTACGTTATGAAGGTAAAGCGAAAAGAGTATTTTCAACAGAAACAGTACATCAGTTGAGAGTTGAATACAAAGATGAAGTCACAGCAGGTAACGGCGCTAAAAAGGATAAGATGCAAGGGAAGGGACGTTTAAATAATCGAATTACTTCAATTATTTTTGAATATTTAAATAAACATGGTATTGAAAGTCATTTTATTAAACAGCTTTCTGAAACTGAGCAATTAGTTAAAGAAGTAAAGATTATACCATTAGAAGTAGTTGTAAGAAATATCGCAACAGGTTCTATTACGAAACGTTTAGGTTTTGAAAAAGGCCAAGTATTTGATGAACCACTTGTAGAGTTCTTTTATAAAAATGACGATTTAAATGATCCTTTGATTACTGATGATCATGTCAAATTACTTCATATTGCTAATGATGAGGAAATTAAAACATTAAAAGATATGGCTAAAAATATTAATAAAGTATTAATTCAATTAATGAATGAAATGGATTTAAGATTAGTAGATTTTAAAGTTGAATTTGGAAAAACAGAAAATGGTGATATTTTATTAGCGGATGAAATTTCACCAGATACTTGTCGTATTTGGGATAAATACTCAGATACGAATTTCGATAAAGATGTATATAGAAACGATACTGGTTCTTTAATAGATACGTATCAAACATTTTTGGATAAATTGGAGGAACTAAAATAATGAAAACAATTGAACTTCACATTACATTACAACCACAGGTATTAGATACACAAGGTCAAGCATTAAATCGCGCTGTGCATGACTTAGGTTATAAACAAGTTAATGACATTAGAGTAGGTAAAGTATTATATATGACTGTTGATGAAGCTACAGAGGAAGCAGTAAATAATATTATTACGACATTAAGCGAAAAGTTATTTGCTAATACGGTTATTGAAGAATATAGTTATAAAATTGTTGATGAAAAGGAGAATGCATAATATGAAATTTGCAGTTCTCGTTTTTCCAGGATCTAACTGTGATAGAGATATGTATAATGCAGCTATTAAAATAGGTGCAGAAGCTGAATATGTAGATTATCGTGAAACATCTTTAAAAGGTTTTGACGGGGTATTAATTCCAGGTGGTTTTTCATTTGGTGACTATTTACGTTCGGGGGCTATGGCAAGTGTCGCTCCAATTATTAGCGAAGTGAAACGTTTTGCCAGTGAAGGTAAGCCCGTTTTAGGTGTATGTAATGGATTCCAGATTTTAACTGAGATAGGACTATTACCCGGCGCCTTATTACATAATGATTCACATCTATTTATTAGCAGAAATGAAAAACTGAAAATTGTTAATAATCAAACTCCTTTTACTAATTTATATGGAGAAAATGAAATTGTTGTTTATCCTGTAGCACATGGAGAAGGACATTATTATTGTACAGATGATATGTACAATAAATTAGTTGAAAATAATCAAATTATTTTAACATATGAAGATAACCCGAATGGGTCTCATGAACATATTGCAGGTATTGTAAATAAAGCAGGCAATGTATGTGGAATGATGCCTCATCCTGAAAGAGCACTTGAAACACTTCTTGGTACAGACAGTGGTGTCAAATTATTCGAAGCAATGGTAAATAGTTGGAGGGAACAAAATGTCTAAGTTTATCGAACCTAGTATTGAAGAAATTAAACTTGAAAAACTATATCAAGACATGGGTTTAAGTGATGAAGAATATAATAAGGTACGTGAAATTTTAGGAAGAGAGCCTAACTTTACAGAAGTAGGTATTTTCTCAGTCATGTGGAGTGAACATTGCTCTTATAAACATTCTAAACCTTTCTTAAAGCAATTCCCGACAACTGGTGAGCATGTTCTTATGGGACCAGGCGAAGGTGCTGGAGTTGTAGATATTGGTGATAATCAAGCGGTGGTTTTCAAAGTAGAATCTCACAATCATCCTTCAGCAATCGAACCTTATCAAGGTGCAGCTACGGGTGTAGGAGGTATCATCAGAGATATTGTATCGATTGGAGCAAGACCCATTAACCTACTAAATAGTTTGCGATTCGGTGAATTATCAGTAAAACAAAATCAACGTTTATTAAAAGGTGTTGTCCGTGGTATTGGTGGTTACGGTAATTGTATTGGTATACCAACTACAGCAGGAGAAATCGAATTCGATGAACGTTACGATGGAAATCCACTTGTCAATGCAATGTGTGTAGGTGTTATCGATCATGATATGGTACAAAAAGGTACTGCTAAAGGTGAAGGAAATTCAGTCATTTATGTAGGCCTTAAAACTGGACGCGATGGTATTCATGGTGCCACATTTGCATCTGAAGAATTAACTGAAGAAAGTGAAAGTAAACGACCTTCAGTACAAATTGGTGACCCTTTTGTAGGTAAAAAATTAATGGAAGCCACACTTGAAGCAATCACTTTTGATGAACTTGTAGGTATCCAAGATATGGGAGCAGCAGGTCTTACCTCTTCTTCATCAGAAATGGCTGCTAAAGGCGGTAGTGGATTAGTACTGCACTTAGATCAAGTCCCAACACGTGAACCAGGAATCTCACCATATGAAATGATGTTATCTGAAACCCAAGAAAGAATGTTACTTGTTGTTGAAAAGGGAACAGAACAAAAATTCTTGGACTTATTTGATAAACATGAACTTGATAGTGCAGTAATTGGTGAAGTAACGAATACTGACCGCTTCGTTCTTAAATACGAAGATGAGGTATATGCAGATATTCCTGTTGATGCACTAGCTGATGAAGCACCTGTCTATATTTTAGAAGGTGAAGAAAAAGAATATAATACCTCAAAAAATGATTATAGTGAGATCAATGTACAAGATGTATTTAAGAAATTATTAAAGCATCCAACAATTGCTTCAAAACATTATTTATATGAGCAATACGATCAACAAGTAGGTGCTAATACCATTATTAAACCTGGACTACAATCATCTGTAGTAAGAGTTGAAGGAACAAATAAAGCTATTGTTTCAACCATTGATGGTGAAGCTCGATATGTATTTAATCAACCTTACGAAGGTGGAAAAATGGTTGTGGCAGAAGCTTATAGAAATTTAATTGCTGTAGGCGCAACACCATTAGCTATGACAGACTGTTTAAATTATGGTTCTCCAGAAAAGAAAGACATTTACCAACAATTGATTGATTCTACAAAAGGGATGGCAGAAGCTTGTGACGTATTAAAAACACCAGTAGTATCAGGAAACGTTTCTTTATATAACGAAACTAGAGGAACTTCTATTTTCCCTACACCAGTAGTAGGAATGGTAGGACTCATTGAAGATATTCAATATTTAAATGATTTTCATCCAGAAACAGGACATACATTATATCTTGTAGGGGAAACAAGAAATGACTTTGGTGGAAGTCAAATTGAAAAACTTTTATATAGTAAAGTCAATCATGAGTATGAAGAAATTGATTTAGGTGATGAAGTGGCAAAAGGCGAAGCAATAAAAACATCTATTAGAAATGGAATTGCTTCTCATGTACAAACTGTAGGTAAAGGTGGTTTACTTATTACGCTTGCTAAAATAAGTGCTTATTATAACTTAGGATTAGAAGCAAAAGTAGAACTCTCTGATGCACAATTATTTAGTGAAACACAAGGACGTTATGTCGTTGCAGTCAAAGAAGGACAAACACTTGATGTCGATGGAGCTATTAAAATTGGTGAATTAACAGATGTTGATGAATTTAAAGTATCTAATACTACATCTACAATTACAGAAAAAGTCTCAGATATTAAAGCAATTTGGGAAGGAGCTATTTCAGAATGTTTAACTACAGTGGATTAAACGAAGAATGCGGTGTCTTTGGCATTTGGAATCATTCAGAAGCAGCTCAGTTAACTTACATGGGATTGCATAGTTTACAACATAGAGGGCAAGAAGGTGCAGGGATTGTAGTTTCTGATGAAGATACTCTAAAGGGTGAACGTGGTTTAGGTTTACTTACTGAAGCCATTAAAGAACCACAACTTAATAAACTAAAAGATGGCAACCATGCTATTGGACATGTTCGTTATGCGACATCAGGAAATAAAGGTATCGAAAACATTCAACCATTTTTATATCATTTCTACGATATGAGTGTCGCAATTTGTCATAATGGTAATTTAATTAATGCACAAACTTTAAGACAATACCTTGAAACACATGGCGCCATTTTTCATTCATCTTCTGATACTGAAGTGATTATGCATTTAATTCGTCGTAGTAAAGCTCCTACATTTGAAGAGGCACTAAAAGAAAGCTTACGACAAATTAAAGGCGGATTTACTTTCGCAATATTGACTAAAGACGCTTTGTATGGTGCTGTTGATCCAAATGCGATTCGTCCTCTAGTAGTTGGTAAGATGCAAGATGGAACATACATTTTGGCTAGTGAAACATGTGCCATAGATGTGCTAGGAGCAGAATATGTTCAAGATATTCATGCTGGAGAGTATGTTGTCATTAATCATAATGGTATTGAAGTAAAATCATATACAAGTCACACTAACACAGCGATTTCAGCAATGGAATATATTTACTTTGCGCGTCCAGATTCAACCATTGCTGGAAAAAATGTGCATGCAGTTCGTAAAATTTCTGGTAAAAAATTAGCTCAAGAAAGTCCGGCTCAAGCAGATATGGTTATCGGTGTTCCAAACTCATCATTATCTGCAGCTAGTGGCTATGCTGAAGAGATTCAATTACCTTATGAAATGGGGCTTGTAAAAAACCAATATGTCGCACGAACTTTTATTCAACCTACACAAGAATTACGTGAACAAGGGGTGCGCGTTAAGCTATCGGCAGTGAAAGATATTGTAGAAGGTAAAGACATTATTTTAGTTGATGATTCTATTGTAAGAGGAACAACAAGTAAACGTATTGTCAGAATGCTTAAAGATGCTGGAGCAAATAAAATACATGTACGTATAGCTTCTCCAGAATTTATGTTCCCTAGCTTTTATGGAATTGATGTATCTACGACTGCTGAATTGATTTCTGCTAATAAATCTCCAGAAGAAATTTGTGAGTATATTGGCGCAGATTCTCTTGCATATTTAAGTGTTGAGGGTCTTATCGAATCAATTGGATTAGATTTTGATGCACCTTATAGTGGGTTATGTGTAGAAAGTTTTACAGGAGATTATCCAGCAGGTCTATTTGACTATGAAGAAAACTATTTAAATAATTTAAGTACACGTCAAAAAGAATATATTGATAATCATAAACATTATTTTGATAGAGAGGGAAATATACATGTCTAAAGCTTATGAACAATCAGGTGTTGATATTCATGCAGGTTATGAAGCGGTAGAAAGAATGTCTAGTCATGTTCAACGTACAATGCGTAAAGAAGTACTTGGTGGATTAGGTGGGTTTGGTGCGACTTTTGATTTATCCCAACTTAATATGAAAACGCCAGTATTAGTCTCTGGTACAGATGGCGTAGGAACAAAATTAAAGCTTGCCATTGACCATAATAAGCATGACACGATTGGTATTGATGCAGTTGCCATGTGTGTAAATGATATTCTTACAACGGGCGCAGAACCACTATATTTTTTAGATTATATAGCAACAAATAAAGTTGTTCCGGAAGTGATAGAGCAAATTGTAAAAGGTGTGAGTGATGGTTGTGAAGCTACTCATACTGCTCTTATTGGTGGGGAAACAGCCGAAATGGGTGAGATGTATCACGAAGGAGAATATGACTTAGCAGGTTTTGCTGTAGGAGCAGTCGAAAAAGATGAATATATTGATGGATCTGAAGTAGAAGAGGGACAAATTATCATTGGTTTAGCTTCTAATGGTATTCATTCTAATGGATATAGTTTAGTGAGAAAGTTAATTGAAGAAGCTGGAATTAATTTGAATGATTCATTTGATGGAAGTACTTATCTTGATACATTTTTAGCTCCGACTCAATTGTATGTGAAACCTATTTTAACTTTAAAAGAAAAAGTTAAAATCAAAGGCATGAATCATATTACTGGTGGAGGATTTTATGAAAATATACCTAGAGGCTTACCTAAAGGGTTAGCAGCTAAAATTGATACACAATCCTTCCCAACACCAAAAGTATTTGAATGGTTACAACAACAAGCTGACATTGAAACGAGTGAAATGTATAACGTTTTTAATATGGGCATAGGCTATACTGTCATTGTAAATAAAGAAGATGTATCTAAAACACTTGATGTCTTAAAAGAACAAGATATTGCTGCATATCAAATAGGGGAAATTGTTAAAAGTAATGATGCACCGATTTATCTTGAGGGGGTATAGATATGACTAAGGTGGCTATATTTGCCTCTGGATCAGGAAGTAACTTCGAAAATATTGTATCTAAAGTTGATAAGGGGCAGCTTAATAATATAGAAATTACTTCTTTGTATACAGATCATCACGATGCTTATTGCATTGAGCGTGCAAAACAGTTGAAAGTGATGGTTCATATTAATGAACCTAAAAACTTTGAAAACAAAGGAGAATATGAACAAAAATTAATTCAACTTCTTCATAGCGAAGAGGTGGAGTGGATTATCTTAGCCGGTTATATGAGATTAGTGGGACCGGACTTATTAAATGCTTATGAAGGTAAAATATTGAATATTCACCCTTCATTATTACCAAAGTACAAGGGGAAAGATGCAATTGGTCAAGCATTTAATAGTGGCGATAAGGAAACAGGTTCAACAGTTCACTATGTAGATAGTGGAATGGATACGGGAGAAATAATTGAACAACGAAAATGTGATATAAACCCGGACGATACAAAAGAAGCGTTAGAAGAACGTGTGAAACAATTAGAATATGAACTTTATCCAAGTGTAATAGCTAAAGTTATTAAATAAGGAGCATAGTTAATCATGAAAAAAGCAATTATTAGTGTTTCAAATAAAAGTGGAGTCGTGGAATTTGCTAAATCATTAACGCAATTAGATTATGAATTATATTCAACGGGCGGTACAAAACGTGCTTTAGAAGAAGCAAATGTAACTGTTAAATCTGTCTCAGAGTTGACGCAATTCCCTGAAATTATGGATGGTCGCGTAAAAACGTTACATCCAGCAGTACACGGTGGTATTTTAGCAGATCGTAATAAACCTGAACATTTAGAACAATTATCAGAACAACACATTGATTTAATTGATATGGTTGTGGTCAACTTATATCCTTTCCAACAAACTGTAGCTAATCCAGATGTAACTGAAGATGATGCAATTGAACATATCGATATTGGTGGTCCGACCATGTTACGTGCTGCAGCCAAAAATTTTAAACATGTAACAACTATTGTCCATCCATCTGATTATAATGAAGTCATTCAACGAATTAAGGAACATCGACTCGATGAATCATACCGTAAGTCATTAATGATTAAAGTATTTGAACATACAAATGAATATGATCATGCAATTGTAAGTTTCTTCAAAGGAGATAGTGAAGAATTAAGATATGGTGAGAATCCTCAACAATCAGCACGTTTTGTTCGTACTTCTAATAGTAAACATACTATTGCTGGTGCTAAACAATTGCATGGTAAGGCATTGAGTTTTAATAATATTAAAGATGCAGATTCAGCATTAGCATTAGTGAAAAAATTTAAAGAACCAGCTGCCGTTGCAGTTAAACACATGAATCCATGTGGTGTAGGTATTGGCACTGATATTGAAACCGCATTTAAAAATGCGTATGATGCAGATAATCAGTCTATCTTTGGGGGGATTATTGCACTAAATAGAACAGTTACCAAAGATTTAGCCGAAACGTTACATTCTATTTTCTTAGAAGTTGTTATTGCACCAAAATTTGATAAAGAAGCTTTAGATATTTTAACTCAAAAGAAAAATATTCGTTTATTAGAAATTGATATGACAATTGATAATCGTGAAGAAGAATTTGTTTCAGTCTCAGGTGGATATTTGGTTCAAGATAAAGATAATTATGAAGTGTCTAAAGAGGAAATGAAAGTTGTTACAGACGTTGAACCTACCGATGCTCAGTGGGAGGCAATGCTTTTAGGGTGGAAAGTTATTCCATCAGTGAAAAGTAATGCGATCATTTTAAGTAATAATAAACAGACAGTTGGAATTGGTGCAGGACAAATGAATAGAGTAGGTGCAGCTAAGATTGCTTTAGAGCGCGCAATTGAAATAAATGACAATGTAGTAATGATTTCTGATGGATTCTTCCCAATGGATGATACTGTTGAACTTGCTGCAAAACATGGTATTAAAGCTATTATTCAACCAGGCGGTTCAATTAAAGACCAAGATTCGATTGATATGGCTAACAAACATGGTATTGCTATGGTTACTACTGGTATGCGTCATTTTAAACACTAATTTAAAATAATTGAGAGAATAGAGGGAGAAAAGAAATGAATGTTTTAGTTATAGGTGCAGGCGGTCGTGAACATGCATTAGTATCAAAATTACATCAGTCGCCACTTATTGAAAAACTTTATGCTATTCCTGGAAATGATGCAATGACTCATTTAGCCGAAGTACACACTGAAATTGCTGAAACTGATCATGAGGCTATTTTACAATTTGTCCACCAACATCACATAGAATGGGTGATTATTGGTCCAGAACAACCATTGATAGATGGTTTATCTAATAAATTGAGAGACAATCATGTTAAAGTTTTTGGTCCTAACAAAGAAGCAGCCCAAATTGAAGGTTCTAAATCTTTTGCTAAAAGGTTAATGGAAAAATATGATATTCCAACTGCTGATTATAAAGAAATAGACAATAAAACTGAGGCACTTAATTATGTAAATGAATGCGAATTACCTATTGTAGTCAAAAAGGATGGGTTAGCTGCTGGTAAAGGCGTCATTATTGCTAATACACGAGATGAAGCAATTGAAGCGGTAGAAGTGCTATATCCACAAGAAGATGGAAAAGTTGTCTTTGAACAATTTCTTGAAGGAGAAGAATTCTCATTAATGACATTCATTAATGGTGATTATGCAGTTCCTTTTGACTGTATTGCTCAAGATCATAAACGTGCCTATGATAATGACGAAGGTCCTAATACTGGTGGGATGGGCGCTTATTGTCCTGTTCCTCATATTTCAAATGACGTTTTAGAGCGTACAAACAAAGATATTGCTCAACCAATTGCTAGAGCGTTAAAAGAAGAGGGTTATGACTATTTTGGTTTACTTTATATAGGCGCAATTTTAACTAAGGAAGGTCCTAAAGTTATTGAATTTAATGCACGATTTGGTGATCCAGAAGCGCAAGTATTATTAAGTCGTCTAGAAAGTGACTTGATGGCACAAATCGTTGCTTTAGACCGTAAAGAACCTATTCGTTTCCAATGGATTGACGATTATGTGGTAGGGGTAATGCTTGCTTCGAAAGGCTATCCTGGGTCATATAAGAAAGGTGCAGAGGTTTCAGGCTTTGAATTAAATAACCATTATTTCGTTAGTGGTTTGAAAAAAGAAAATGATACATTTCTTACATCTGGCGGACGAGTTGTATTATCCATTGGAAAAGGAAAAACTATTCAACAGGCACAGAAAGATGCTTATGGAAATGTAGAAAAAATTAAGAGTGATCAACTATTTTATCGTAAAGATATTGGAAACAAAGCGCTCAAATAAACTAAAAATAATAACCCATAGATGATATTCATCTATGGGTATTTTATAATGTTAGTACTTAATATACTAGCAAAATTAATTTACTGTGTTTTTGAAACTGTTTTTATCTTTGAACTCAATCTTTACTTTAGTTTGTTTTATGTTATATATATTATTCTAACATTTCTGAAACACGAGCATCTTTAATACCAGTGATTGGAAAATATTGAGATAAATAAAAAGCAATAATAAGTAAAGCAATTGTCATACCAACAAAAAGAATATCTTTGTATGAGAAAGGTGCTTTATAATAATAAGTCCGAGGACCATCTTTAAATCCTTTTGATTCCATAGCTACTGATAATTGATGTGCACGACGTATGTTTTGGCTTAAGACTGGAATAAGTAAGTGTTTTATACGTTTAAATCCACGATAATTGGAAGCATCAATCATTTGGTAACGCATTTTTAAAGAACGTCTTAATTGGATAAATGATGTGAAAATAAGTGGTACCATACGAATAGCAGCCATAAATGCATAGGCGATTTTAGGTTTTACTTTTAAATGTTGCATTAAACTATAGAAAATCATTACAATTTGTGATGTTAATGCAATTAACACACCGAACATTGAAACTGTAATTGTTCTTAAAGATAAGTGAAGACCTCTTACAATGCTCTCAGTACTAATATGAATAATTCCCCATTCAAATAACATATGTGTACCATCACCATATAAAATCATGAATAATGATGATAGCAAGGCAAAGAGAATGGTTGCTGATAAAAATGCAGCAATGACTTTAAAAGCTGTACCATTAAAAGATAATAAAAATATAAACATCAATAAAGTAATATAAATCATATAATCAAAATTATGCACAAAAATGATAAAAATAAATAATAAAACTCCAAGAATTAATTTCGTAATAATATTTACATCATCTACAAGTGTATGACGCTTTTTCCAACGTTCAAACATTTGATTCACCTGCCATTTCTAAAAGCTTATGATTTTCTACGACAAGTCGACGTGTTGGATAACGATGAATAATTTCAGGGTCATGCGTCACCATTACGATAGTTTGTCCTTGTTTTACACGTTCTTCAAACAGCTTAATCAATTGAAATGTATTATGACTATCAAGTCCAAATGTTGGTTCATCTAATAAAACAATTTCAGCTTTTGAACTTAAAGCAGTTGCTACGCTCAATCGGCGTTTCTGACCTGTAGATATTTCAAAAGGATGATGATGTTTAACTTTTTCTAAATGTAAAAGTTTCAAAAGATGTTCAGTTTCTTCTTTCGATTTTGCTTTATCAAGATGATTATAATGAATATTAATTTCGTCATAAACTGAATTAGTAATAAACTGAAGTTCAGGATTTTGGTATACAAGGTACATATTTTGAGCAGCATCTTTAATTTTCTTCAGTAATCGGTTCTCATAAAACATTGTACCGTTGTATTTCACTAATTGCATCATAGATTCAAGTAAAGTAGTTTTGCCAGCTCCATTTTTTCCAGTAATTGTAATCCATTCTCCAGGATGAATATTTAGTTCTGAAACTTCAAATAGTGTATTTTTACTGCGAATTATTTGTCCGTTTTGAAATTTAAAAAGTGTTTTAGAAGTCTGTGGCGTTAAATCTGTTCGTATAGGTGCATAATCCCATGCATGAGGGTGCCATACGCCAAATTCAGTAAGTAACGATTCACAATGTTTGAGTATGTATTCAGGTGTATTATCAGCTATAATTTCTCCATCATAGTTCATTAATATGACTCGATCTACATGATGCCAAATATGTTCCACTTTATGTTCTACAATTAATACCGTTTGATCAGTCCATAATTGAATGAGTCGTTGCCATAAGTCAGCAGTTGCTTGTACATCTAACATAGCTGTAGGTTCATCTAAAAAGAGTGTATCAGCTTTCTGTAAAATCGTTTCGACGATAGCAAGCTTTTGTTTCATGCCACCACTTAAATTATTTACGAAAGTTGAATTATCCACATCTAAATCTACAGACGCAAGTGCTTTTTTAATTTGTTCATCCATGTCTTCTCTTGGCACTTGTTGATTTTCTAAGACGAAAGCTAATTCTTCGTAAACTTTTGGCATACAAAATTGTGTATCTGGGTCTTGAAAAATAACCCCCGAATTAGGATCAATGTCTAGTTCATCATATTTCATCGGTAATTCTATAAGATTAGGAACAATACCACTAAGTACATTAAGCAATGTGCTTTTACCAGATCCTGAAGGACCTAGTAAAAGCACTTTTTCTTTATCTTTAATTTCTATATTTAGATTATCGAAAATTTTTCGATCGCCATTTGGATATTTTAGACGTAAATTTTTGACTTTTAACACAATCATTTCCCCTTATAAGTTGTCGTAATCTTTTTGAGAGGCAGGACGGAATAATTTAGTTACTCCAGTTTGATCTAAGGCTTTTACAATTAAATAAGAGAGTATACCAGACAGTACAATACCACTAATAGCACGGAAAATGATGAAAAGTAGTAAGTTCCAACCCGCAACTTCGTTTAGATAGCCATAAAAATAATCTACAGGGAAAGATACTAATGCTGTTACTAAACCAGCTAACATTGCTACCATTAAAGAACGTGATTTGTATTTAAAGATAGCAAACACAACTTCACATGCTAGACCTTGTAAAATTGCATATACTATAGTAGGAATATCAAATTTCCCCATAACAATAGTTTCACCTGCACCAGCAGCAAATTCAGCAATTAATGCAATACCTGGTTTAGGAATAATTAAGTAAGCTACAATAGCAGCCATAAACCAAATACCGTATGTAAGTTGTTCTAGATGTATACCAGCTACTTGAGCTAAATTATATGGCAACCACCATAAGTTATAAATGATTGCAAAAATAACAGCAATTAGCACAGTAACTAGAATTTCTGAAAGCTTTAAACCTTTAGACATAAAATAGTTCCTCCTAAAAAAACGCACAACCCTTCGTAGAAAAGTTGTGCGTAAATTTAAATAAAAATGTTATTGATTATTAAAAACATGATTTATTTAAGTTAACACTTTCCTACGCTAGTATTTAACTAGATCAGGTTCAAAGGGTTTGAGGTTAAGCCTCATCTCAGTGCTATACACCCCTAGTGCATTTATATTTTATTTATTTTAAATGTATGACTTTTAATAGTAGATGTCAAGATGCTTTTAATCTATATTTAATTAAAAATAAATTATAATTAAACAGTTTACATACTTAATAATTAAAATGTAATTAGTTCTAAAAATAATGAATGTAAGTAGGATAGATTTATTTCCAACTCAGCCATCGATAGCCAGTATATTAAAAATACCTGAGACAACTTGTATGTCTCAGGCTTATTCATTAATTACTATTAATGATGACATAAATAAGAAAATTAGTCTAATGTATTTTGAACGTCTTGTTTAGTTTGTTCAATATCATCAGTTTTTTCTTCTTTTTGTTCTTTTAATTTTTCTTCATATTCTTTTGCTTTTTTTGCATCTTCATGTGTCATAGGACAACTCTCCTTTTTCATAAATTACTTTACAAAATTAATATACCCAATTAATAAAAGGATAAACTTAATCTCAGTCTAGAGAAGTATTTTATTTTTTATTAAAGACAAGAATAGAAAGTTCATATATAATTAATTTTGAGGTGAACTGTATGTCTTTTCTTAAGAAACACGCCGAGATTATCTATAGTTACTTGATCGGTATCGTTTCACTCTTCACAGGTCTCATTATCTTAATCAATTTGCCTTTAATTCATAAACTAAAAGATAAAGATAAAATTGATTTAAAAATACATAATATATGGGACTTTCTTAATGCATTTTTTAGTGAAATAATTAGAGTGATGAGTAGATTCATAGGCAACTTTCCAGTTGTAAGTGCAGTCATAATTATTCTATTTGGTATTCTAGTCATATTGATTGGATATACGTTATTTAGAACAACCAAATACGATTACGACATCTCAATTTTCTTTTTAGTCATTGGTATTTTATACTTCCTCATTACAATTACATTGATGACTCAAGTATATGGTTTTTGGGCAATCATATTCATTATTCCATTTGTGATTCATACAGGATATATCGTCTATAAAGATGAATTGTATCAAGAAAATAGAAAAGTTCATTATCTATGGATTATTATTTCATATGGAATAAGTTACTTGATTACTCAAATGTCATTGTATGGCAAAATCGATGCAAATGAGATTGAGCCTATTGATATTTTAAGTGTAAATACATTCTTCATCATTATGTGGTTATTAGCTCAAGCGGCAATTTGGAATTTCTTATTCTTACGCCGTGCGTTACCTTTAACAAAAGAAGAATTAGGGGAAGAAGAGCCTAAATTATCAAGAACTCAAAAAGGAAACGTTTCGACTCAATCAAAAGTTCATTTTAAACAACTTCAAGATAAAACATCAGAATATGCACATAAGACAAGAAGAAGTGTAGATTTAGATAAAATTAGATCTAAACGCGATAAATTTAAAAGTAAATTTAAAAATATTGTAGATATAGAAGAAGATGATATTCCTAAGTGGATGAGACGTCCTAAATGGATTAAACCAGCATATGTGGAAATTTTCTGTGGGTTTATCTTATTCTTATTTACATTTATAGAATTTAATAACAGAAATGCTCTATTTGTATCTGGAGAATGGGAATTATCACAAACTCAATACGTGATTGAATGGATTACATTGTTAATATTACTCTTTATTATTATCATTTACATTGCTACGACATTTACTCATTTTTTAAGAGGCAAATTTTACTATTTACAGTTGTTTATGATTAGTATTCTATTTTTCAAATTGCTTACTGAATTTATTAATATAATGATTCATGGTCTATTACTTTCAATATTTATAACACCTACATTAATTATTATGTTAATACCTGTAATTATAGCATTTTCGTTGCAATTAAAAGAAAAACCATAATCTGAGTAAGGGAGTGGAATAGAATTCATTTTTGAATTCATTGTTCCACTTCTTTTTTTAATTTAATATTTAGGTGAAGAATTTTAAATTTGTTAAAATAGTAGAGTAAATCACAACAGATTCGTTAAAAAAATTAAAATAGGAGAAATTAAAATGAAAATAGCAACTTTAAATAAAGGCAAAGAAACTAAATATTTAAATCAATATCCTTTAGTTGAAGAAGAAGATATTTTTCAACATGATCATTTAAAAGAAGGTGACTTGTTTAATATAGTTACTGAAAATAACCAATACATAGCAACAGCTTATGTAGGACGTCAACATAAAGGCTTAGGATGGGTAATCACATATAGCCAAGAAGAAGATATCAATATTACTTTCTTTGAAAATTTATTTAAAAAAGCGCTAGAAGAAAGAGAGTATTACTACAATATAGAAGGAACTAATGCTTTTAGACTATTTAATGCTGAGGGAGATGGCGTTGGAGGCTTAACTATTGATAATTATAATGGACATTTACTTATTCAATGGTATTCAAAAGGAATTTACAAGTTTCGTTATATAATTATTGAAGCAATAAAAAAAGTATTTAAATTTGAATCTGTTTTTGAAAAAATGCGCTTTAAAGATACGGAGTATACAGGGGGACATGTACTTGGAAAAACTCCAGAATTTCCAATAGTTATTGAAGAAAATTTTACATTTTACAATGTTGATTTAAACGATGGATTGATGACAGGAATATTTTTAGATCAAAAAGAAGTTCGTAAAAAATTACGTGATTATTTTGCTGAAAATAGAAGTGTTTTAAATCTATTTAGTTATACGGGCGCGTTTTCAGTAGTAGCATCTAAAAATGCTAAAGTTACAACAAGTGTAGATTTAGCTAATCGTTCTCGTACATTAACCGAAGAAAATTTTGGGTTAAATGGTGTAGATCCTAAAAGTCAATATATCTATGTTATGGATACATTTGATTTTTATAATTATGCAGCACGTCATGGAAAACAATATGACACAATAGTTATTGATCCGCCTAGTTTTGCACGTAATAAAAAGAAAACTTTTTCAGTACAAAAAAATTATGATGATTTAATTAATGGTGCTTTAGATGTTTTAGCACCAGATGGTACATTGCTGCTATGTACAAATTCAAGTGCTTTTTCTTTAAAAGCATTTAAAAATGTAATTAAGAAAACATTGGAACAAGCTAACGTAGAATATGAAATAGAAGAAGTCATGGGATTACCAAAAGACTTTAAAACACATCCACATTATAAACCTTCTAAATATTTAAAAGCTGTATTCATAAATATTAAGCATTAAAGTACTGAAATAGGGTATTAAATGTATGTTGAAAATATTATGAAAAACGAAAGGTGAGTTAGTAAATGGGGATTATTCATAAAATTACAAATGGAGTTACTGATAAAGTTGGTAAAAAAGTCTTAGATATAGAAGAAATTAACGAAAAAGATATCTTACCTAAAAACGAAGAAGAAATTGCACAACGTAGAGAAAAAGCTAAAGCAGTCGTTAAGAAAAAATCTTTATTATCTTCAGGAATGAGTGTTGTGCCAATTCCAGGATTAGACTTTGGTGTAGATATCAAATTGATGAAAGATATTATTGAAGATATTAATAAAATTTACGGCCTTGATCAAAAACAAGTCAATTCTCTTGGTGAAGATGTTAAAGAACGTATTTTATCAGCAGCAGCAATTCAAGGTAGTTCAATGATTGGTGAAAAAGTAACTAGTGGTGCTTTGAAATTAATTATTAGAGATGTTGCTAAGCGTACAGCAGCAAAACAAACAAAATGGTTCCCAATAGTGGGACAAGCTGTTTCAGCTTCAATTAGTTACTACTTTATGAATAAATTAGGTCAAGATCATATAGAAAAATGTGAAAAAGTTTTACGTGATATTATTTAATTTTTTAAAAATGTAGTATAATAAAAGGGAAGAAATTTATATATAACATTAGAAAATTGACTAACATAACGCTATACTTATATAATGATTGCTACTTTATTAATATAAGTGTATTTTTCTATAATAATTCAATTATATAAGAATTGAATTCAGTTATATATTTTGGTAGTGTTAGGGTATAAATTTTTATGTTAGATAATAAGAAAATTAATTTTCTAACTTACGGAGGAGAAATAGATTATGGAACAAAAATCATATGTAATTGTTGACGAAACTGGAATTCATGCACGCCCAGCTACAATGTTAGTGCAAACTGCATCTAAATTTGATTCAGATATTCAATTAGAATATAACGGTAAAAAAGTAAATTTAAAATCAATTATGGGCGTTATGAGTTTAGGTGTAGGTAAAGATGCTGAAATCACTATCTATGCTGATGGAAGCGATGAACAAGATGCAATTCAAGCTATCAGTGAAGTTTTATCAAAAGAAGGTTTAACAGAGTAATTATGTCTAAATTAATTAAAGGTATTGCAGCTTCTGATGGAGTTGCAATTGCCAAAGCATATTTACTAGTAGAACCTGATTTATCATTTACGAATGAGAAAATTACTGATACTGATGCTGAAATTAAAAAGTTCAGAAACGCTTTAGAAGCTTCCAAAATTGAATTAACAAAAATTAGAAATAATGCTGAAAAATCATTAGGTGCAGATAAAGCTGCTATTTTTGATGCACATTTACTTGTACTTGATGATCCAGAATTAATTCAGCCAATTGAAGATAAAATTGCGAATGAGAAAGTAAATGCTCCAGAAGCATTAAATGAAGTTACGACTCAATTCATTACTATTTTTGAATCTATGGATAATGAGTATATGAAAGAACGTGCAGCAGATATTCGTGACGTTTCTAAGCGTGTACTTGCTCATCTTTTAGGCGTGGACTTACCAAATCCTAGTATGATTGACGAAAGTGTAGTTATTATAGGAAATGATTTAACACCATCTGATACTGCACAATTAAACAAAGAGTTTGTTCAAGGTTTTGTTACAAATATTGGTGGACGTACAAGTCATTCTGCAATTATGAGTCGTTCATTAGAAATTGCAGCCGTGGTGGGTACTAAATCGATTACTCATGAAGTAAAACAAGGAGATATGGTTATTGTTGACGGTATTACTGGTGACGTTATCATAGATCCAACTGAAGATGAACTCATTGCTTATCAAAATAAACGTGAGCGTTTCTTTGAAGATAAAAAAGAATTACAAAAACTTCGTGATGCTGAAACTGTAACTGTTGACGGTGAACATGCAGAATTAGCTGCTAATATTGGTACACCTGATGATTTATATGGTGTTATGGAAAATGGCGCTGAAGGAATTGGTCTTTATAGAACAGAATTTTTATATATGGGTAGAGATGAAATGCCAACTGAAGACGAACAATTTGAAGCGTATAAAAAAGTTTTAGAAACTATGAAAGATAAACGCGTTGTTGTACGTACTTTAGATATTGGTGGAGATAAAGAATTACCATATTTAAATTTACCTAAAGAAATGAATCCATTCTTAGGTTATCGTGCAATTCGTTTGTGCTTAGATCAACAAGATATCTTCAGAACACAATTACGTGCGTTATTACGCGCATCTGCTTATGGTAAATTAAATATTATGTTCCCAATGGTAGCTACTATTAAAGAGTTTAGAGATGCTAAAGCTATTCTTTTAGAAGAAAAAGATAAATTAACTAGCGAAGGACAAGAAGTTGCTGAGGATATCGAAGTAGGTATCATGGTAGAGATTCCTTCTACTGCTGCGTTAGCTGATATCTTTGCTAAAGAAGTAGATTTCTTTAGTATAGGAACTAATGACTTAATTCAATATACTATGGCAGCTGATCGTATGTCTGAACGTGTTTCATATTTATATCAACCATATAATCCAGCAATTTTACGTTTAGTTAAACAGGTTATTGAAGCTTCTCATAAAGAAGGTAAATGGACTGGTATGTGTGGTGAAATGGCTGGCGATGAAACAGCAATTCCATTATTATTAGGTTTAGGATTAGATGAATTCTCTATGAGTGCAACTTCTATTCTTAAAGCTAGAAGACAAATTAATGGTTTAAGTAAAAACGAAATGACGGAATTAGCAAATCGTGCCATTAATTGTGCAACACAAGATGAAGTTAAAGAACTTGTTCATCACATTTCTAAATAATATTAAAAATACCTGAGACAACTTATGATGTCTCAGGTTCTTTTTTTATATACTACAGTTGGATATCAAATATTTTGTTAATTTTTTCTAAATCTACCTGATACATAGGCTCCTCATTTAATAAGATAAATGGTGTAGAGAATGCATCATATTCTAACATTTCCTTACGATAAGAAGGATACTTAATATTTTTTTCAATAAAATTAATATGATGTTCCGTTAAATAATTTTTTAAAAAATTACAAGGTGGACAATCATCTTGTGTATAGATAATTATTTTAGACATAAATCATATTCTCCTTTTAATTATACTTTTCTTACTATATATAAGGTAATTAAAAAATGCAAATTGTGAATTTTATGTGAATTCCATTTAAATTCTCTATTAAAAAGTAAACAAAAAAATTTTAGTTACTAATGTTTAGGTATATAATTTAAATCTATAGGCTTTAATTTTAAATTATAGAAAAGGTGGTTAAGTATGAATTCTGTCGAAATTAGTCGTTTTTTGACAGGGATGACATTAGGCGTTCATATTATTTTTGCTACTATTGGAGTAGGAATGCCATTAATGTTTGCAATCGCAGAGTTTTTAGGGATCAAAAAGAAAGATCCTAAATATATAGCATTAGCAAAACGTTGGTCAAAAGGGTATACGATTACAGTTGCAGTTGGAGTTGTAACTGGAACAATTATTGGATTACAACTTTCACTTGTTTGGCCTACGTTTATGAAAATGGGTGGCCATGTTATCGCGCTTCCTCTTTTTATGGAAACATTTGCTTTCTTCTTTGAAGCAATCTTTTTAAGTATTTATCTATATACATGGAATCGTTTTAAAAATCAATGGATACATTTTTTAATTAGTTTACCTGTTATTATTGGTGGTTCATTCTCAGCGTTCTTTATTACTTCAGTGAACTCATTTATGAATACTCCAGCAGGTTTTGAAATGAAAAAAGGCAAAATGGTTAATGTTCAACCATTTGAAGCAATGTTCAATTCTTCATTTTTAGTTAGAGCATTTCATGTTGTTGCAACAGCTGGTATGACGATGGCGTTTATTTTGGCAGCAATCGCTGCATTTAAATTATTGAAAAATAAATATAGTGAAGATGCGCCATATCATAAAAAAGCGTTAAAAATGACTATGATTCTTGGATTTATTCAAACATTATTATCAATGTTAGCTGGAGATTTGTCTGCTAAGTTTCTTCATAAAGTACAACCAGAAAAATTAGCCGCCTACGAGTGGCATTTTGATACACATTCTAAAGCAGATTTAGTATTTTTTGGTGTCTTAAATGAAAAAACACAAGAAGTTTCAGGAGCCATAAAAATTCCTGGATTACTGAGCTTTTTAGCTGATAATAATATTAATACTAAAGTAAAAGGTTTAAATGAATTTCCTAAAAATGATTTACCTCCATTAATCGTTCATTATTTCTTTGATTTAATGGTATCGATGGGAATCTTTTGTTTTATCGTATCAGGCATTTTCATATTAGCATTAATGATAAAAAAACTACGTCCTATTATAACTAAAAAAGTAATGCTTTATGCAGTACTTTTAACAGGACCTGCTTCAATGCTTGCTATAGAGTTTGGTTGGTTCTTAACTGAAATGGGACGTCAACCATGGATTGTTAGAGGTTACATGCGTGTTAGCCAAGCTGCTACACAGGCAGGAGGAATTACGTTAGTAACAATTCTATTCGGTTTACTTTATTTTGTACTTCTCTTTACATCTGCCTATGTATTATTGAGAATGTTTAGAAATAAACCAGCTCGCGAGGATATTGATAAAGTGATTGGAGGTCAAGAATAATGGATTATACTGGCATAGGTATTACAGTATTATGGACTTTCCTATTTTTTTATATTATCGTAGCGTCTATTGATTTTGGTGCTGGATTTTTAACTTTGCATACAAAATTAACGGGAGAAGAAAAAAAGATTAATCATCTTATAGAAAGATATTTAAATCCTGTATGGGAAGTAACAAATGTATTTTTTGTATTTTTCTTTGTAGGTTTTGTAGGATTTTTCCCAGATTCAGCTCTTTATTTAGGGACAGTGTTATTAGTTCCTGGTTCAATCGCTTTAATTCTTATTTCTATTAGAAGTAGTTTTTATGCTTTTGAACATTATGGACAAGATAATAAACTGCCCTGGATATTTTTATATGGTATTACTGGACTTTTAATACCCGCAGCACTCGCAACTGTATTGACTATCTCAGAAGGTGGATACATTAATGAACAAGGCAATCATTTTGATTTGGATTGGGTACAGTTACTATTAAGTCCTTTCGCATGGTCAGTTGTATTTTTAGCAATTGTAAGTGTATTATATATATCATCAGGATTTTTAACATATTATGCTTCTAAAGCAAAAGATAAAGTAGCTTATAAATTTATGCGTCAATGGTTTATGTTCTGGGGTCCACCGATGATTATTATTTCATTATTTGTATTCTTATCATTAAGAATACAAAACTCTAATCACTTTTATAATGCAATTACGCATTATTGGTGGATGTTTGCAATTAGTTTTATTTTCTTCTTAATTGCAGGAATTTTAAATATGATTAAAAAGTATCATGGTTTAGCATTTATTATGGTAATTTTACAAATGGCTTTCGCTTTTTACGGATACGGTATGAGTAAGTTACCTTATATTCTTTATCCATATATTAAAATTTCAGATTCAGGTGTAAACTCATCAATGGGCTTAGCATTAACAATCGTCTTTATTTTAGGTTTACTTTTATTACTTCCATCGTTAATATTGTTATTGAGATTATTCGTTTTCGATAAACAATATGTGGAAGGTAAAAAGTAATTTAAATTAAGAGAGGAGCTAAAATGAGAGTAATTTATATTTATAGAACTTTGAATAAGTTTCTAGTATATAAATGAACTTATCATTTTAGCTCTTATTTTTTAGATAGGAGTTCCAGAAGTCATGGAGAAAGAGTATGTAGTGATAGGATTAGGTCGTTTTGGAGGAAGTATTGTAAGAGAGCTAAATGCTTTAGATATGGATGTTATGGCTATTGATAGAGATGAAGCTCGAGTAAATGAATATAGTGAAATTGCAACACATGCTGTTGTAGCTGACACTACAGATGAAGCGGTAATGAAAAGTTTAGGTATACGAAATTTTGACCATGTCATTGTGGCAATAGGTGAGAATATTCAATCTAGTACATTAACAACTTTAATATTGAAAGAATTAGGTGTTAAAAAAGTTACGGCCAAAGCACAAAACGATTATCATGCAAAGATTTTGAATAAAATTGGTGCTGATACTGTAGTACATCCGGAAAGAGATATGGGTCGTCGTATTGCACATAATGTAGCAAGTGCAAGTGTACTAGACTACCTTGAACTCGCAGATGAGCATTCATTAGTAGAGTTAAAAGTAAGTGAAAAATTGACTGGTCAAACAATCAGAGATTTAGATATTCGAGCACAATTCGGTATTAATATTATTGCAATAAAAAGAGGACGAGAAATCATTGTATCACCAGATCCAAACATGAATATTGAAATTGGAGATATTATGATAATGATCGGCCACGATAATGATTTAAATCGTTTTGAGAAAAAAATAGTAAGATAGTAAAACACACGGTATTTCTTAAGAAATACCGTGTGTTTTTATTCTTCATTTACTTTCATAATTACTGGTAAAATCATTGGACGACGAGCTGTTTTTTCATATAAATACGGCTGTAACGTTTCAATGATTGAAGATTTAATTTGATGCCATTGACTATCATCATTTGAATTTAGTTTTGAAATAACATCCGTTTTAATTTTTCGTTGTGCATCATAAATTAATTGGCCAGATTCACGCATGTAAACAAAACCACGTGAAATAATATCTGGACCTGAAAGAAGTTTATTTGTATTAAAATCAATACTTACTACAACAATAACCAATCCTTCTTCAGATAATAATTTACGATCCCGAATGACAACATTACCAATATCACCGATGCCACTTCCATCAACTAATACATTACCAGATGGAATTCGACCAGCTTTACGCGCAGAATCGTGTGTTAAAGCTAAAACATCACCAATATCAAAAATAAAGATATTTTCTTCTTTAACACCACAATCAATACCTGTTTGACCATGAGCTTTTAGCATACGATATTCACCATGAATAGGTAAGAAGTATTTAGGTTGAATTAAACGAAGCATTAACTGCTGGTCGCCTTGGGAACCATGTCCTGATGTATGAATGTTAGAAATCTTACTGTGAATAACATCAGCACCAGCTTTATATAATGCGTTAATTGTACGATTGATACTTTTAGTATTCCCTGGAATAGGAGAAGAACTGAATACTACAGTATCATCAGGTATAATTTTAATTTGTTTGTGTGTACCATTAGCGATACGTGAAAGTGCAGCCATTGGTTCACCTTGAGAGCCAGTGCATAAAATAAGTAACTCGTGTTTAGGAATATTATTAATTTTGTTAGGCTCAACAAATGTTTCTGGGGGTGCTTTGATATAACCCAGCTCCATACCAATCTTAATATTATTTTCCATTGAACGGCCAAAAGTTACAATTTTACGATTATATTTAATTGCTGCTTCCACCGCTTGTTGGACACGATAGATGTTTGATGCAAAGGTTGCGAAAATAATACGACCTTTACAGTTACGGAAAATTTTATCTACATTTTGTCCAACTTCACGTTCACTTAATGTGAAATCAGGAACTAGCGCATTCGTAGAGTCAGATAACAAGCATAATACGCCTTCTTTACCAAGCTCTGCCATTTTGGCGATATTAGCAGGCGCACCAACAGGTGTAAAATCAAATTTGAAGTCACCAGTATGGACAATTTTACCTTCAGGTGTGTCAACAACAACACCATATGCTTCTGGGATACTATGCGTAGTTAAGTAAAAAGAAATTTCAAAATGTTTAGATTTTATAACACTATCTTCTGTAATTTCATTTAAACTAGCATTACGCAGTAAATTGTGTTCTTCTAATTTATTGCGTATTAAACCTAAAGCTAAAGGGCCACCATAAATAGGCACATTAATTTGCTTTAATAGGTAGGGCACACCACCTATATGGTCTTCATGTCCATGAGTAATAAATAAACCAACAATTTTATCTTGATTTTGTTCTAAGTAGGTATAATCAGGAATAACGTAGTCTATACCTAATAAATTATCATCAGGGAACTTAATTCCAGCATCGATGATAACAATTTCATCTTTATACTCCACAGCATAAGTGTTTTTACCAACCTCACCTAAGCCGCCTAGAGCATATACACCTACTTCATTAGAATGTAATTGTTTCATTATTGAGCGTTCTCCACATTAAAGTGATCAGAATGTTCTTTTTCATATTCTAAATGTGCGCCCTCTAATTTAGTAATAAATTCGATATTATAATTGCGATCTTTTAAATAACGTCTTACTTGTTCTTCAGTTTCACCTTCAACATAAATTGTATTTGTGTTCTCACGAACAATTACTTCGTCTTTATTATGTTGAAAAAATACTTTAAATACTGCCATGATATATATTTCCTCCTAAATAAATGTTTATTTATTGTCTTATGAGCACAAGTAGAAAATAAATAAAATATACATGTTTATTTATTTTCACATCTAACGTGAATGCTACATAACAGGCATTTTAAATTTTTAATATAAAATAATATTTATTTTACTGTGCTTAAAGGCAAATCATACATGTCGTTCATTTTTTGAAAGATAGTAATTTACTATGATTTCAGTTAATTTTTATTTTACCTTATGTATCAGAATAAATAAAGCAGTTTATATGTAGTAAAAGTAGGAGGAAATTGAATAAAAAAAGAAAAACCTAACACATTTATTACAATAATGTAAAAATGCATTAGGCTTGAATATTAGACTTCAACTGAGTCTGGTAATGGAGTAAGAGGATGATCTTTATCGATATAATCGTAGAACATAATACCATTTAAATGATCAATTTCATGTTGAAATACAATTGCTGGATAACCTTTTAAACGTAATTTAACTTCATTACCATCAATATCATAAGCTTTAATTGTTGTTCTATAATGACGATGAACTAAACCAGGTATATTTTCATCTACACTTAAACAACCCTCACCAGTAGGTAAATAAGCGTGTTGAACACTATGACTAATTACTTTAGGATTGACCAACATATAGTCGTAAGATTTACCTTCCCCATCGTCAGGTAAATACACAGCTATCATTTTTTTTGAAATATTAATTTGTGGTGCAGCTAAACCTACTCCAGAGCGTAGACCATATTTTTTAGCAATTTCATCATCTTGACTATTAATTAAAAATTCACGCATATCACGCAAAGTATTTTTGTCTTCTTCAGAAAGAGGTAAATTCACGTCTTTTGCTTTTTCGCGTAACGTAGGATGTCCATCTCTAATAATATCTTTCATTGTTAACATGTTATACACCTTCCTTATATAATATAAAATATAACAGATAATATACATTTACGTACATTATATAGTTTCATTTGATTTATAAACTATCTTTATATAATATTACAATCGAAACACTATGAGGAGGAATGACATTAATGAAATTACGTAAAACCATAGTTGTTGCAGCTGCCTCTACACTTTTATTAGCTGGTTGTACAACTGATAAAAAAGAGGTAAAAGCTTATGACGATAATGTTCAAAAAGCATTTGATAAAGAACAATCTATAAATGAGGTTAGTAAAAAACTAAATTCACTTGAAGAAAAGAAACAAGGTTTGTATAAAAAAGCAAATAGTAATGACAGTAATACACGTAGTAAAGCAGCTGACGATGTACTTGATAATATTGATAAACGAGAAAAAACCTTTGATAAGGAAGTTTCAATTTTAAAAAATTCCGAAAAACAATTTAAAAAAGGCGATTCTCATATTAACGATATTAAAAATGATAATAAAAGAAAAGAAGTTAAACAACTTGATGATGCTATAAAAAACAAATATAAAACACATGACGACTATGCTAAGGCTTATAGAAATGTATTAAGTAAAGAAAAAGATTTATTTGAATTAGTCAAACAAGATGGAGTAACGCAATCTCAAGTAGACGAAAAAAACAATGCGCTTAATAAAGCTCAAGAAAACTTTAAGAAAAAATTCCAGGCTTATGCTAAGGCAATGAATACAGTTAATAAAGAAAAACAAGACGTCGATCATTTAATCTCTTAACATCACTAATACAGTGTTAATTGTTACATTGATACAGTTTCTCAGACTGTATCTTTTTTTAGTAATACAGAACTTTATGAAAATGTTTAACAGTCTAAAATAATTGTGGTACACTATGAGTGGATAAAATGAATTTCTATTATATGGGAAAGGTATGGTGAATTGAATGGCTCCTAAGTTACAAGCCCAATTCGATGCAGTAAAAGTATTAAATGATACTCAGTCGAAATTTGAAATGGTTCAAATTTTGGACGTAGATGGTAATGTCGTAAATGAAGACTTAGTACCTGATTTAACTGATGAACAATTAGTAGAATTAATGGAAAGAATGGTGTGGACACGTATTCTTGACCAACGTTCTATTTCTTTAAATAGACAAGGTCGTTTAGGTTTCTATGCTCCAACAGCAGGACAAGAAGCATCTCAATTAGCTTCTCAATATGCTTTAGAAAAAGAAGACTTCATTTTACCTGGTTACCGTGATGTACCACAACTTATTTGGCACGGTTTACCGTTAACTGATGCTTTCTTATTCTCAAGAGGTCACTTTAAAGGTAACCAATTCCCTGAAGGCGTAAACGCATTCAGTCCACAAATCATTATCGGTGCACAATATATCCAAACAGCTGGTGTGGCATTCGGTATTAAAAAACGTGGTAAAAAAGCAGTTGCTATCACTTACACTGGTGATGGTGGTTCTTCACAAGGTGATTTCTACGAAGGTATTAACTTTGCTTCTGCTTATAAAGCACCAGCAATCTTTGTTATCCAAAACAATAACTATGCTATTTCTACTCCACGTAGTAAACAAACAGCTGCTACTACATTAGCTCAAAAAGCAATTGCAGTAGGTATCCCTGGTATCCAAGTTGATGGTATGGATGCATTAGCTGTATATCAAGCTACTAAAGAAGCTCGTGATCGCGCAATTAATGGTGAAGGTCCAACATTAATCGAAACTATGACTTATCGTTATGGTCCACATACAATGGCTGGAGATGATCCAACTCGTTACAGAACTTCAGATGAAGATGCAGAGTGGGAGAAAAAAGACCCGTTAGTTCGTTTCAGAAAATTCTTAGAAAATAAAGGATTATGGAGCGAAGAGAAAGAAAACGAAGTTATTGAACGTGCTAAAGACGACATCAAGAAAGCAATTAAAGAGGCTGACAATACTCCAAAACAAACTGTTCTTGATTTAATGGATATCATGTATGAAGATATGCCTCAAAATTTAGCTGAACAATATGAAATTTACAAAGAGAAGGAGTCGAAATAAGCCATGGCACAAATGACAATGGTTCAAGCGATTAACAATGCGCTTAAAACTGAATTGCAAAATGACGAAAACGTTTTAATTTTCGGTGAAGACGTTGGTGTTAACGGCGGTGTATTCCGTGTTACTGAAGGTTTACAAAAAGAATTCGGTGAAGACCGTGTATTCGACACACCATTAGCTGAATCTGGTATTGGTGGTTTAGCTCTTGGTTTAACTGTAGAAGGTTTCCGTCCTGTAATGGAAATTCAATTCTTAGGATTCGTATTTGAAGTGTTTGATGAAGTTGCTGGTCAAATTGCTCGTACGCGTTTCCGTTCAGGTGGTTCTAAAACTGCTCCTGTAACAATTCGTACACCATTTGGTGGTGGGGTACACACTCCAGAATTACACGCAGATAACTTAGAAGGTATTTTAGCTCAATCACCAGGTATTAAAGTAGTTATTCCATCTGGTCCTTATGATGCTAAAGGTTTATTACTTTCATCAATCAGATCAAACGATCCAGTTGTATATTTAGAGCACATGAAATTATATCGTTCATTCCGTGAAGAAGTTCCTGAAGAAGAATATACAATTGAAATTGGTAAAGCAAATGTCAAAAAAGAAGGTAATGACATTACATTAATTGCATACGGTGCAATGGTACAAGAATCTGAAAAAGCTGCAGAAGAACTTGAAAAAGAAGGTTACTCTGTAGAAGTTATCGATTTACGTACAGTTCAACCAATCGATATTGATACATTAGTTGCATCAGTTGAAAAAACTGGTCGTGCAGTAGTTGTTCAAGAAGCTCAACGTCAAGCTGGTGTTGGTGCTACTGTAGCAGCTGAATTAGCTGAACGTGCTATTCTTTCATTAGAAGCTCCAATTGCACGTGTTGCTGCTGCTGATACTGTATATCCATTTACTCAAGCTGAAAACGTTTGGTTACCAAATAAAAATGATATTATTGAACAAGCTAAAGCTACTTTAGAATTCTAATAGTATATACAAAACAGTAAGCTATATATGAATCTATATATTTAAAATAAGTATTTTCTATTTATTTTATGTATATATAATTAATTGTAAACTAGAGACGTAGGACAAAATGATAAAGTGTTAACAGACACGACATATTATTCTGTCCTTCCTCTATGTTATAAATTTATTTAAATAATAAATATTTAAATCTTAGGAGGATAAGAACGTGGCATTTGAATTTAGACTACCCGACATTGGTGAAGGTATCCACGAAGGTGAAATCGTTAAGTGGTTTGTTTCAGCCGGAGATACAATTGAAGAGGATGACGTATTAGCAGAGGTTCAAAATGATAAATCTGTAGTAGAAATCCCATCTCCTGTAAGCGGTACAATTGAAGAAGTAGTAGTTGAAGAAGGCACTGTAGCAGTTGTAGGTGATGTCATTGTTAAAATTGACGCACCAGATGCAGAAGAAATGCAATTTAAAGGTCATGATGATGACGATGCTTCATCTAAAGAAGAAGAACCTGCAAAAGAAGAAGCTAAAACTGAAGAAACTCCAGCAGCTTCAACATCACAAGATGAAAAAGTAGACGAAAACAGACGAATTAAAGCAATGCCATCTGTACGTAAATATGCACGTGAAAAAGGCGTGAACATTAAAGCAGTTTCTGGTTCAGGTAAAAATGGACGTATTACTAGAGAAGACATCGATAACCACTTAAATGGTGGCGGTGCTCAAGCAGCAACAGCTTCAAATGAAAGTGCAGCTGCTTCAACATCAGAAGATACTTCTGCAGTTCAAACTCAATCAGTACCTGAAGGAGACTTCCCTGAAACTACAGAAAAAATCCCTGCTATGCGTAAAGCAATTGCTAAAGCAATGGTTAACTCAAAACACACTGCTCCACACGTAACATTAATGGATGAAATTGATGTTCAAGACTTATGGGATCACCGTAAAAAATTCAAAGAAGTTGCAGCTGAACAAGGTATTAAATTAACATTCTTACCATATGTTGTTAAAGCGCTTGTTTCTGCACTTAAAAAATACCCAGCACTGAATACGTCATTTAATGAAGAAGCTGGTGAAATTGTACACAAACATTACTGGAATATCGGTATCGCTGCAGATACTGAAAGAGGTTTATTAGTACCTGTAGTTAAAAATGCAGATCGTAAATCTATTTTCCAAATCTCAGATGAAATCAATGAATTAGCTGTTAAAGCTCGTGATGGTAAATTAACATCTCAAGAAATGAGCGGTGCTACATGTACAATTAGTAACATCGGTTCAGCTGGTGGACAATGGTTCACTCCAGTTATCAATCACCCAGAAGTAGCTATTTTAGGTATTGGACGTATTGCTCAAAAACCTATTGTTAAAGATGGTGAAATTGTAGCAGCTCCAGTATTAGCATTATCATTAAGCTTTGACCACAGACAAATTGATGGTGCAACTGGTCAAAATGCTATGAATCATATCAAACGCTTATTAAATAATCCAGAATTATTATTAATGGAGGGGTAAAACATGGTAGTTGGAGATTTCCCAATTGAAACAGATACTATTGTAATCGGAGCAGGTCCTGGTGGATATGTTGCTGCAATTCGTGCAGCTCAATTAGGACAAAAAGTTACTATTGTTGAAAAAGGTGACTTAGGTGGTGTGTGCTTAAACGTTGGATGTATTCCATCGAAAGCGTTATTACATGCTTCTCATCGTTTCGTAGAAGCTCAACACTCTGAAAATTTAGGGATTATTGCTGAAAGCGTATCACTTAAATTTGATAAAGTTCAAGAATTTAAACAATCAGTTGTTAATAAATTAACTGGCGGTGTTGAAGGTTTATTAAAAGGTAATAAAGTTGACATCGTTCGTGGTGAAGCTTATTTCGTAGATGAAAATAGTTTACGTGTTATGGATGAGAAAAGTGCTCAAACGTATAACTTCAAAAATGCTATTATTGCAACTGGTTCAAGACCAATTGAAATTCCTAATTTTGAATTTGGTAAACGCGTTATCGATTCAACAGGCGCTTTAAACTTACAAGAAGTTCCTGGTAAATTAGTAGTTGTCGGTGGCGGTTATATTGGTTCAGAACTTGGTACTGCCTTTGCTAACTTCGGTTCTGAAGTTACAATTTTAGAAGGTGCTAAAGAAATTCTTGGCGGTTTCGAAAAACAAATGGTTCAACCTGTTAAAAAAGGTATGAAAGAAAAAGGCGTTGAAATTATCACTGAAGCTATGGCTAAAAACGCTGAAGAAACTGAAAACGGTGTTAAAGTTACTTACGAAGCTAAAGGTGAAGAAAAAACAATTGAAGCTGATTATGTATTAGTAACTGTAGGTCGTCGTCCAAATACAGACGAATTAGGCTTAGAAGAATTAGGTCTTAAATTTGCTGATCGTGGATTATTAGAAGTAGACAAACAAAGTCGTACTTCTATTAAAAACATCTACGCCATTGGTGATATCGTACCTGGTTTACCACTTGCACACAAAGCAAGTTATGAAGGTAAAGTAGCTGCAGAAGTAATCTCAGGTCAAGCATCAGAAGTTGATTACATTGGTATGCCTGCTGTATGCTTCACTGAACCAGAATTAGCTCAAGTTGGCTATACTGAAGCTCAAGCTAAAGAAGAAGGTTTAGATTTCAAAGCATCTAAATTCCCTTATGCTGCTAACGGACGTGCTTTATCATTAGACGATACAACTGGTTTCGTTAAATTAATTACATTAAAAGAAGATGACACAGTTATTGGTGCTCAAGTAGCAGGTAATGGTGCTTCTGATATTATTTCTGAATTAGGTTTAGCTATCGAAGCAGGCATGAATGCTGAAGATATCGCATTAACTGTTCATGCTCACCCAACATTAGGTGAAATGACTATGGAAGTTGCTGAAAAAGCTATTGGATTACCAATCCATACTATGTAATTTCCTTTTGAAATAATTGAGAATTAAATCGACATATTTAATTGAAATAATTGAAATAACCATTTACGGTGGGACTATGATTTTATAAGGAATCTAGTTCCACCTTTTTTTATAGAAATAAATTTATATTTTGGAGGGTAATTATGGAATATCAATATCCACTCGATTTAGATTGGTCTAATGAGGAAATGGTTGATGTTATTAAATTTTTTAATCAAATTGAAAACTATTATGAAAAATCTATAATAGGTACTGAACTAATGAAACAATATAAAAAATTTAAACAAATTGTGCCAGGTAAAGCTGAAGAAAAACAAATTTTTAAAGAATTTGAAGAAAAAAGTGGCTATAATAGCTATAAAGTAATCCAAGAAGTTAAAAAACATCCTGATCAAGAAAATTTTAGTAAAAATTAAGATCTCTAATTTAATCTTAATTTTTTAATATACCTATTGAATTTAAAGCTGTATTTTGTTATTTTTATTAAGCATTAAACAAAATGTTTGATAATAGTAAACAAGATACAGCTTTTTTTAGGTGGTTAGTTATGCAAATTGGATATAAATTAAAAAATTTAAGACGTCAAAAAAATCTTACTCAAGAAGAGTTAGCGGAACGAACTGATTTATCAAAAGGATATATATCACAAATTGAAAGTGAATATGCGTCTCCAAGTATGGAAACATTTTTAAGTATATTAGAAGTATTAGGTACTACACCAAGTGATTTTTTTAAGGAAAAAGCGAAAGAAAAAGTATTGTATAAAAAAAGTGAACGGACTATTTATGATGAATATGACAGAGGATATATTTTAAATTGGGTTGTACCTAGTTCAAATGAAAATGAAATGGAACCTCTTATAATAACAATTAAGCCTAGATCATCGTACAAATCTTTTGAACCTTCTGAATCTGATACCTTTATTTATTGTTTAGAAGGATGTGTAACACTTACGTTAGGTAAAGAGCGCTATCAAGCTTATGAGGGAGATGTATTTTATTTTAGAGCAAATGAATTACATCAATTACATAATCATTCAGAAAATGAAGTTAAAATTCTAATTGTAGCAACAGCATCATACTTATAAAGGAGGAAATGGATTGGAGTCACTATTATCTTTTAAAAAAGTTACTAAGAAATTTGATGATACAACAATATTAAATAATATGAACTTAGATATTGAATCGGGATATTTTTATACGTTGCTCGGTCCCTCAGGATGTGGTAAAACTACGATTTTAAAACTTATTGCAGGATTTGAACAACCTAATGAAGGTCAAATTATTTATAAAAATCAGTCTATCGAAAAATTACCTGCAAATAAACGTAGAGTAAATACAGTATTTCAAGATTATGCTTTATTTCCTCATTTAAATGTATATGAGAATATTGCTTTTGGTTTAAGACTAAAAAAGTTTTCTAAACAAGAGATTGATAAAGAAGTTAAAGAAGCATTAAAACTTGTTAAGTTAACAGGTTATGAACAACGTCATATTGATGAAATGAGTGGGGGACAAAAACAAAGAGTCGCTATTGCCAGAGCTATTGTAAATAAACCTGAAATTTTATTATTAGATGAATCTCTTTCGGCACTAGATTTAAAATTACGTACTGAAATGCAATATGAACTTCGTGAGTTACAAAAAAGATTAGGCATCACTTTTATTTTTGTTACTCATGATCAAGAAGAAGCATTGGCACTTAGTGATTATATTTTTGTGATGAAAGATGGTGAAATACAACAATTTGGTACACCAACAGATATTTATGATGAACCAGTGAATCGATTCGTGGCTGATTTTATTGGAGAATCTAATATTGTTGATGGCACAATGGTTAAAGATTTTGTAGTGAATATATATGGTCAGGATTTTGAATGTGTTGATGCTCGGATTCCATCTGGGAAAAAAATTGAAGTAGTGATTCGTCCAGAGGATATTTCTTTAGTTGAATCGACACAAGGTTTATTCACTGCAACTGTCGATTCAATGCTTTTTAGAGGTGTACATTACGAAATTTGTTGTATTGATGAGAAAGGGTATGAATGGGTTATCCAATCTACTAAAAAGACAACAATAGGAAGTCAGGTAGGTTTGTTTTTTGAACCTGAAGCTATTCATATTATGGTTCCTGGAGAAACTGAAGAAGAATTTGATAAACGTATTGAAAGTTATGAGGATATTGAACATGCGTAATTTAAATAAATTTCTCATCATTCCATATTTATTATGGATGATTATTTTTATTATTATTCCTGTGCTATTACTTGTATATTTTTCATTTATCGATATAAATGGTCACTTTAGTTTTACAAATTATCGACAAGTTTTTTCAATGAAATATTTAAAAATGATGTGGGATTCTATTTTTTATGCGACACTTATAACAATCATTACACTAATTATAAGTTATCCTGCAGCCTATTTTATTAGATCTTCAAAATTCCAAAATATTTGGTTACTTATATTAATCATACCCACATGGATTAATTTATTGTTAAAAACGTATACTTTTATTGGAATTTTAAGTCACGAAGGTATGATTAATAAAATGTTAGGTATAATGCATATTGGTCCACTAAATTTGTTGTTTACATCAGGTGCGTTTTTACTTGTTGCAAGTTATATTTATATACCATTTATGATTTTGCCTATTTTTAATAGCATGAAATCAATTCCTAATAATTTATTACAAGCTTCAAGTGATTTAGGTGCAAATACATTTACTACTTTTCGTAAAGTCATACTTCCTTTGACTAAAGAAGGTGTGATGACAGGTGTTCAAGTTACATTTATACCAGCACTATCATTATTTATGATTACTAGATTGATAGCTGGAAATAAAGTGATTAATATTGGTACGTCTATTGAGGAACAATTTTTAGTTATTCAAAACTACGGAATGGGTTCGTCAATAGCTATCTTTTTAATTGTATTTATGGCCTTTATCTTAATTATTACTAAATCTAAAGAAACAAATGGAAGAGGGTGAATTAAATGAAATGGTACGGAAAACTTTATATAGGAATATTACTTGTTGTATTATACCTTCCTATTTTTTTCTTAATGTTTTATTCGTTTAATTCAGCTGGAAATATGGTACATTTTGAACATTTTACATTAGAACATTATCAAGCTTTATTTCAAGATGATCATTTAATGTCTGTAATATTCAATACAATAGCAGTTGCATTGCTATCCGCAGCAGTATCTACTATTATAGGAACATTTGGAGCAATATCAATTTATTATTTGCGAAATAAGAAGTTTAAATTGACATTACTTACATTAAATAATGTACTAATGATTTCATCTGATGTTGTCATAGGTGCCTCATTTTTAATTATGTTCACAGCTTTAGGACATATATTTGGATTAGGATTAGGATTTGGAACAGTATTAGCATCGCATATTGCATTCTGTATACCTATAGTAGTCATTCTTGTGCTACCACAGCTATATGAAATGAATCATAATATGTTAAATGCAGCTCGTGATTTAGGCGCTACAGAATCTCAAGTACTCAGACGTATACTTTTACCAAACTTAATGCCTGCTATTATTGGTGGCTTTTTTATGGCACTTACCTATTCCCTAGATGATTTTACTGTAAGTTTTTTTGTGACAGGTAATGGATTTAGTGTCTTATCAGTAGAGGTGTATGCCATGGCTCGAAAAGGTATCAGTATGGAAATAAATGCTATTTCAACAATCTTATTTTTAGCTATTGTGCTAGGTATTATTGGATACTATGCACTTCAAAATATATTAAAACGTAGAAGTGCTAAAAGAGGTGCAATAGAATGAAACAATTTTTTCAGTTAATTATCGGTGCCATTGTAGTAGGATTGATATGTTTAGGAATAAGTCATTGGTTTAATTCTCAAGATCATACAAAAACTGGTAAAAAAGTTTATGTATATAACTGGGGGGAATACATTGATCCCGATTTAATAAAGAAATTTGAAAAAGAGACAGGTATACAAGTTGTTTATGAAACGTTTGATTCAAATGAAGCCATGGAAGCAAAAATTAAAAATGGTGGTACACATTATGATGTTGCATTTCCAAGTGAATATACTGTTCAAAAATTAAAAAGAGAACATTTATTAGAACCTTTAGATCATCAGAAAATACCCAATATTAAAAATTTGGATTCTGATTATATGAATATGGCTTATGATCCACAAAATAACTATTCAATACCATATTTTTTTGGAACGGTAGGTATTCTATACAATAAAAAAGCGTATCCTAATGAACAATTTGATAGTTGGAACAATTTATATCAGTCTAAATACAAAAATGACATATTACTTGTTGACGGGGCTAGAGAAATTATAGGATTAGCTTTAAATAAATTGGGTTATAGTTTAAATGATTCCAATCCTGTTCATATTAAGCAAGCAGAACAAGACTTACAATCTCTTACCCCTCAAGTTAGAGGGGTAGTAGGCGATGAAATTACTATGATGCTTCAACAAAATGAAGGCCATATTGCTGTAGTATGGAGTGGTGTAGCAGCACCACTTGTTCAAGAGGGAGATACTTATGATTATGTGGTTCCTAAAGAAGGTTCGAATGTATGGTTTGATAACATGGTTATTCCTAAAACTGCTCAAAATAAAGAAGGCGCATATCAATTTATTAACTTTTTATTAGATGCTAAAAATAATAAACAAAATACAGAATGGGTTGGGTATGCTACTCCGAATAAGGCGGCTAGAAATTTATTACCTAATAACATAAAAAATGATCACCGTTTTTATCCAACTCAAAAAGAACAAAAACGATTAGAAGTTTATAAAGATTTAGGAGAGAAAACATTAGGAGAATATAACGAAAGTTTCTTGAATTTTAAAATGTCGTTAAAATAAGTGATAATTAGTAGTTATTTTCCTATAAATTAGATATAATAATTTGACAAGTCAATTAAGGAGTTGTAATAAATGTCAGGAGAACGATACACACAAATCAAACGACCTGTGAGCCGTTTAACTGAGAAACTTTTAGGTTGGATTAGTTGGATTTTCTTATTAATATTAACGGTTATTACAATGTTTATTGCACTCGTATCATTCAGTAATGATACATCAATTCAAAATCTTGAAAATTCCATGAATAATAATCAATTAATACAACAAATACTAGTTAACAATAGTCTAAATACGACTCAATTTGTTATATGGTTACAAAATGGAATTTGGGCAATTATCGTGTACTTTATCATTTGTTTATTAATTTCATTTTTAGCTTTAATTTCTATGAATATTAGAATTTTATCTGGAATATTATTTTTAATTGCTTCCATTATTACTTTACCTTTAGTGTTATTATTTATTACATTAATTATTCCAATCTTCTTCTTCATTACAGCGATTATGATGTTTGCAAGAAGAAGTAAAATAGAAACAGTTCCAGCATATGGTTCTACTTACGATTATCCCCCTTATTATAATCAAAGAGATGATTATGATGATAGATATTATTATGAAGAAGAACCTACTCAATATAATGATGAAAAAGAGTACATAGAATCACCTCGTAAGACTAAAAAATCAGAACGTCGTATTCGTCGTAAACCTTCAAGTGATTATAATGAAAGAGAACATGATTATGAAGATTATAATCATATTACTCAAAATAATGATGAGCAAGATTTTAATGATGATATTGAGGAAGATAAATATAATCAATATCCTAAACGTGCTGTAACAAGTGAATATCAACAATCTTCAAATGATGATACTTCTGGCGTGCTTTCAAGACAAAGAAAGTATAAATATAAATCAAAAAATAGTATGCCGAATGAAGTTAATGATGATGAAAATAATGTAGAAAAAGACTTATATATTGATAAGAAAGAACAAAAAGCACAACGTAAAAGAGAAAAAGCGGAATTACGTGCTAAGAAAAAAGAAAAACGTAAAGCTTATAATCAACGTATGAAAGAAAAAAGAAAGAATCAGCCAAGTGCTGTTAATCAACGTCGAATGAATTATGAAGAACGCAAACAAATTTTAAATAAAGAAGAAAACAAAGAGAAACACTCGGTTGATCAGGAATAATTGAAGGTTATTAGTTTTACGTGTAACTCCCAAGCAATTTGAATTAAATTGCTTGGGAGTTTATTTATCGTCAATAAAAATAAAATTGGATAAGTATTTAATAATAGAAGGATATCAATTAAAATAAATGCATACATAATTAAAATGATATAGTCGCAATAATCAGTTCTATTGGAGTATTTGTAAAATCTACATTATATAACATAGTTAGGTCATTAATTATTAAAAATTAAATCTATACTATTCATATTATGACATTGATATGAAAGTTTAATATAGTGTGGTTTGCAATGATATTATGGAAGTTATAATGAATTAAAAGAATACAGAGAAAAACTATTGTTAAGATATCATGTTCAATACCTTAACAATAGTTTTATTTTATGCAAAAAATTCTTTAAATGTTTCGATAATTAAATAAACATTAAGTAGGCTTAGAATAATAATTAAACTCCAAGAACAAAAGTTAATCCAGTTTTTATTATAAAAAGGGCCCATTAATTTTTTATTGCTTGTTGCAAGTTGTAAAGGAATGAGTGAAAACGGTAAAGCGATACTTAAAAATACTTGAGAAAGTACTAAAAGTTGTTCCATTTTATTTTCATTACCTTTAAATACAATTAAACAAATTATAACAGGAATGACAGCTAAACCTCTAGTTATTAATCGTCTTAACCAATTTGGAATTGATAATCTTAAAAATCCTTCCATAACAATTTGACCTGAGAGTGTTCCAGTGATTGTAGAATTTTGTCCAGATGCAAGTAGTGCAATAGCGAATAATGTACTCATTATACTGCCAAGTACTGACCCTAGAAGCGGCTGAGTTTTAAGGGCATGATATAAATCATAAAATCCTCCTAATTTATCAGCATTAACACCATAAAATAGTGCAGCACCTAATATAAGTAACAAGCAATTTACTATAAAAGCGATGCTTAATTGTATATTAGAATCAATTGTTGCATATTTAATTGCTTGTGCCTTATCGTTCTCATTAGTTCTATCATATTTACGTGATTGTACAATCGAAGAATGTAAATAGAGATTGTGAGGCATAATTGTAGCACCAATAATCCCTAAAGCAATATACAGTACACTATGATTTGTAACGATATCCTTATGAGGAATAAACCCGTTAAGAATATTAATCACTTTAGGTGATGAAATAAATACTTCGAATAAGAAAATAATTAGAACAGTAAAAATTAATGTTCCGACAATCGCTTCGATTTTTCTGAAGCCAAATTTCATAATAAAAAGTAAAAGAAAAACATCTAAAACAGTTATAAGTGCACCTATAATTAAAGGAATATTAAACAATAAGTCTAGAGCTATTGCACTTCCGATAATTTCAGCAATATCTGTAGCGATAATAGCTAGTTCTGCTATTATCCAAAATATAATTGCTAACGGGCGATTTAAATAATGACGTGTCATTTGTGCTAAATCCATCTCTGTAGCAATACCTAATCTAACTGTCATGCTTTGCAAAAGCATTGCAGCTAAACTAGAAACTAAAATAATAAAAAGAAGAATATAGCCAAATTGTGCTCCGCCTTGCATAGATGTAATCCAGTTACCTGGATCCATATATCCCACCGCTACTAATAATCCTGGACCTAAAAAAGCTAAAAATTTTTGGCTTGCACTTTTATTACTATTAAAGTCTACTGTATTATTAATTTCGTCTAAGCTACGTTGTTTTTTATTACTCATATGATTCATTCATAAACTCCTAAAATCTTTTTAATTATATTAACCTAAATATATTTTTAGGTCAACCTAAAAATGTTGTAAAAAAGAATATTACTGAATTTAGATGGATCTTCAAGACAGTGAGTGATTACCAATAAAATAAAAAACACCTGAGACTTCTAGTAAAGTCCCAGGCCGAAGAATAGTATTTATTCATATAATTTTAAGAATTCATCAAATGTTTCTTTAATAAAAGCTAAAAATGTTTCATCTGATTTTAATCGTTCATCACTAGGGGCTAAAGTACGTGCTATAAAAAATTCTCCTTTTTTCACATTTTTAACACGATCAATAGCTTGATGTAAATCAGTATCACTTAAATCTTTGATATATTGTTTATCTTTTTTCATGTGATTTAAACTAATTTGATAATCATTTGGAAGTTGTTTTAATGCATTAAAATGTTTGTCAAAAACTTTAACACGTTCTTCTTTATTTTTTCCTTCATGCATTATTCCATACATGATAAATAATTGATCCCTAAAAAGGCCAATTTGGAAGTGGGGTAACATTTTATAACCACGTTTATTAGGTGCAAAAGCGACCCAGGTATCTATAGGAGGATTAACACTTCTACGCGCATGTTTAGCAACATGTGCATAAAATGTTTCTCCAGTTTGAGAAGTGAAATACTCACTAAAATAATCGCCTAACTGATGTAATTGAGGTCTAATATATTTATTTAAAGCTTCCATTCGTTCATCTAAACCCTCAACGTCAAATGCTTTAAAATCTTTAGGTGTAAATGTGTATTGTGTCATTGATCTTCCTCCTATTTTAATAGTATGTTGAGTTTATTGTAGCATATATTTCAAAGTGATAATGATAGAATAGTAATATACAATATAGATAGTTAATTTAAACTAATAAGGTAGAGTCAGTACCTAGATGTTAGTCATTTAATTTTTAGGATTTTACCCCTCGTGGTTAGGAGAGTGTCATGAGATTAATAAAAGTAAAAGAAAAAGACTATAATACAATACTAAAAATTTGGAAATGTTGTTTATAGATCCTGAAGATTTTAATAAAAGTTACGGTACAATTATACTTCAGTCACTGATTCAAGAAGATAAAATCCAATATGTAGATGTTAATAAAGATAACCAACATGCATTGAAATTTTATATTAAAAATGGTTTTAAAGCATAGAGTGCATCTCAAAAAGACAACCAAAGTAGAGATTACCCGATTTTACATTTAAAATTAACTTAATGACCTTTTACTTATTTGTATTCCATAATCATAAGATGAATGTACATGTTTATTCGTATATGTTAAATGTTTTTAGTCTTTTATATCATGGATTTGATAGGTTTCCTTTATTGGCGACCTATTTTTATGCTTATAAACTCTTCATAAGAGTTTCATATATAGTGATGAAGGTATAAAATGATGTATAACAATTATAAAATTGATTTGATGTATAATAGTAAGCAACAGGAGATGATAGTATGTCGCTATATGATTTTGCTAAAGGTTTAGTTTTAGAAGCAGGAAATAAAGTTAGAATAATGATGAAGGAAGAATTAAATATTGAAACAAAATCAAATCCGAATGACTTAGTTACCAATGTTGATAAAGCTACTGAAAATTATATATATGATGCAATTACCCATAGTTATCCAGAACATCGTGTTATTGGAGAAGAAGGACATGGTCATGATTTAACTCATGTTGAAGGTGTCGTATGGGTAGTGGATCCAATTGATGGCACATTAAACTTTGTACATCAAAAAGAAAATTTTGCTATCTCAATTGGTATCTACCGAAATGGTAAACCATACGCTGGCTTTGTATATGATGTAATGAAAGATGTTTTATATCATGCCAAGGTAGGTGAGGGTGCATTTGAAAATAAACATCCATTATCTACGATTGAATCTACTACCCTAAAGAAAAGCTTAATTGGTATCAATCCAAATTGGGTAACCAAACCTAAAATGGGCCCTATATTTCAAGATATAGTAAATGATGCAAGAAGTTGTAGAGCATATGGTAGTGCAGCTTTAGAAATTATAAGTGTAGCTAAAGGACAATTGGCTGCTTATATCACACCTAGATTACAGCCTTGGGACTTTGCTGGTGGTCTTATTGTATTAAATGAAGTTGGAGGCGTAGCTAGCAACTTATTAGGTGAACCATTAAATATTTCAGGTGCGAATTCAGTACTAGTAGGAAATTCAAATATTCATAAAGAAATATTAGAAAATTATTTAGCACCTAATACAGCTACTTTAATAGAATTACATCAACGCTTTAAAAAATAAAAAATCTGATTTCAATAAAAAAAGCTTGAGACAAAAATATCTCAAGCTTTATATAATTTAATGGTTGATTATAGCCAATTGTTTTCACGATACTTTTTCTTAAGCGTAAATCCGGCGCCAAACGTTGCAATGAAAAGTATAAATGTTAAAATCATCATTGGAATACTTCCAGCACCCACGCTAAAACTAAAGAGCACTAAAAATATAACTGCTACAATAGAAAGTATCCAGAATATACCTTTAGATTTTGGTTTTTCCATCCCCATCCCCACCTTTTAGTTATCTTTTGTTAATATTATGATATAATAAAAAAGTTGCAATTAAAAGTGGGAATTTACTCAAGAAAGGATATTATAAAATGACTAATAGAAGAGAAGATGTTCGTAATATTGCAATTATTGCTCACGTCGACCATGGTAAAACAACACTAGTTGACGAATTACTTAAACAATCTGGAATCTTCAGAGAAAATGAGCATGTTGATGAAAGAGCAATGGACTCTAATGACTTAGAAAGAGAACGTGGTATTACAATTCTTGCTAAAAATACTGCGATAAATTATAAAGGTACAAGAATTAATATCTTAGATACACCAGGACATGCTGACTTTGGTGGTGAAGTTGAACGTATTATGAAAATGGTAGATGGTGTTGTACTTGTTGTAGATGCCTATGAAGGTACTATGCCACAAACACGTTTCGTACTAAAAAAAGCATTAGAACAAAATTTAAAACCTGTTGTAGTAGTTAATAAAATTGATAAACCTTCTGCTAGACCAGAAGCAGTAGTAGATGAAGTATTAGATTTATTTATTGAACTTGAAGCAAATGATGAACAACTTGATTTCCCAGTTGTTTATGCATCAGCTGTAAATGGAACAGCGAGTGTTGACTCTGAAAAACAAGATGAAAACATGCAGTCTTTATATGAAACAATTCTTGATTATGTGCCTGCTCCAATTGATAACAGTGATGAACCACTACAATTCCAAGTAGCATTATTAGACTATAATGATTACGTTGGTCGTATTGGTATTGGCCGTGTATTTAGAGGTAAAATGCGTGTTGGAGATAACGTATCGCTTATTAAATTAGATGGCACAGTGAAAAACTTCCGTGTAACAAAAATCTTTGGTTTCTTTGGTTTAAAACGTGAAGAAATTGAAGAAGCACAAGCGGGAGATTTAATTGCTGTATCAGGGATGGAAGATATCAACGTAGGTGAAACAGTTACACCACATGATCATCAAGAAGCGTTACCAGTATTGCGTATTGATGAACCTACACTTGAAATGACATTTAAAGTAAATAATTCACCATTTGCTGGTCGTGAAGGTGATTTTGTAACTGCTCGTCAAATCCAAGAACGTTTAGATCAACAGCTTGAAACAGATGTATCTTTAAAAGTTACACCAACAGATTCTCCAGATACGTGGGTTGTAGCTGGCCGTGGAGAGTTGCACTTATCTATTTTAATTGAGAATATGAGACGTGAAGGATTTGAACTTCAAGTTTCTAAACCTCAAGTTATTTTACGCGAAATTGATGGTGTATTAAGTGAACCATTTGAACGTGTTCAATGTGAAGTTCCATCTGAAAATGCTGGAGCAGTGATTGAATCACTTGGTGCGCGTAAAGGTGAAATGTTAGACATGTTAACAACTGATAATGGATTAACACGTTTAATCTTTATGGTACCTGCACGTGGTATGATTGGATACACAACTGAATTTATGTCTATGACACGTGGTTATGGCATTATTAATCATACATTTGAAGAATTTAGACCTCGTGTTAAAGCACAAATTGGTGGTCGTCGTAATGGTGCATTAATTTCAATGGATCAAGGACAAGCAACAGCTTATGCCATCATTGGTCTAGAGGACAGAGGTGTAAACTTCATGGAACCAGGTACTGAAGTTTATGAAGGCATGATTGTAGGAGAACATAATCGTGAAAATGACTTAACAGTTAATATTACTAAAGCTAAACATCAAACTAACGTACGTTCAGCAACAAAAGATCAAACTCAAACAATGAATCGTCCAAGAATTTTAACGTTAGAAGAAGCATTAGAATATATTAATGATGATGAATTGGTTGAAGTAACGCCTCAAAGCATCCGTTTAAGAAAAAAAATATTAAATAAAGCTGCACGTGAAAAAGAAGCGAAACGTGTAAAACAAATGATGCAAGATCAATAAAACTAATAAAAAGACGCAACATCAAATTTGATGTTGCGTCTTTTTATTATTGAAAAGTATACTATAAGTTTTCATTTGGAAAATGGAGATTAAATTTACGATTTTCATTTGGTCGTTGTCTAGGTGTGTCTAATCGACTTTTACAGTCACTACACATGAATGTTTTAATTGGATTATTACGTAGACGTTTAGCTTCAACTGTACGTTCATCAATTAAGACCTTAGTATCACAAATAATACATTGTACTTCTCGCAACTTAAATCACCTCAATACGAGTTACATATTTAAAGTTATATGAATAGGCGTTCTCCTCGGGGTTATAAACAAAGCTATCTACTGAATTATCATCGTACAATCTCTTACCATCTTTAGCAAATTGGAAAAAAAGATAAGGTAATAATTCTAATGGGATTTCAATTGAAGATGTATCATTTGAAAGTTTAATTGTAGTTGCACTTTCTAAAGGCTCTGCATTTTTAAAAAATGGTGTCATATTTATTGCAAATGAATCTTCTAATACAGCACGTTTACGATACTTAATTTCAGAGTTTAAAGTAGGAGGATTGGTTTGTCCTTCTAAAATCGCTCTATTCCATTCGCGGTTATCTTCAAATTTAATAGGTTTAGTTCCTTCAAAAATACCGTTTTCAATATCCTCTATTTTTACTTTTCTATCATCAAAAATCCATGTTGTACTATCTAAAGTAATAGGAAATTTGACATCTCCTTTAATTTGAATCATCTTGCCCACTCCCTAGTTTCAATCTAACTATTATTTTATCATAGTTAGATTGAAGGGTTTATTGAATAAACTTGCTTTTTAAAAGGTAGTAGGATAAACTTCTGATATGAAGATATTTAATGATAGGGGGAGAATGTGATGCCGAAGCAAATGAACATAAATAGTGAAGCTTATGAGCAATTAAATCAAGATGCTGACCGAATCTTGCATTTAATTAAGGTTCAAATGGATAATTTAACTATGCCATCTTGCCCACTATATGAAGAGGTTCTCGACACACAAATGTTTGGTTTACAAAAAGAAGTAGACTTTGCTGTGAAACTTGGTTTAGTTGATAAAGAAGAAGGTAAAAGTTTAATGCTTCGTTTAGAAAAAGAATTATCTAAATTGCATGAAGCATTCACAAACGTATAACTCTAAGTCTAATGCTTTTAATATGAAAGTGTTATAATGAGCAAGAATTAATATATGTAATAAATTTATGATAGTGACTGAAATGTTATGTAAATAATATTTTCAGTCCTTTTATTTTATTTTTTACGTTTATGTTTGTTAATTAATAATTACAAAGTATATAATAGTTTAGACAGAATTTAATTTGATAAATCGTTTTAATGAGCATATATAGTTTAAATTTTTAGAATTGGATGATCTTTTTTATGAATAATTTAAAAAATATATTTCGATACATAGGTAGAACCTCTAAGTTTATCGATTATCCATTATTAATTTCATATGTTATTTTGTGTTTTATAGGTTTAGTGATGGTTTACAGTGCCAGTATGGTGGCAGCTACTAAAGGGACATTAACAGGTGGCGTTGAGGTTTCAGGTACATATTTTTATAACAGACAATTAATTTATGTTATCATGAGTTTCATTATTGTCTTTTTTATTTCATTTATGATGAATATAAAAGTTTTTAAACAATCAAAAATTCAACAGTGGATTATGATTATCATCTTTGGCCTTTTAATTTTAACATTATTGGTAGGTAAAAATATCAATGGTTCAAAAAGTTGGATAAACTTAGGATTTATGAATCTACAAGCTTCAGAGTTGCTAAAAATTGCTTTAATTCTTTATATTTCTTATGTATTAAGTAAAAAATTATCGCAGATAAGAGGTAATTTAAGAATTATCAAAGGGCCAATTATTTTAATTATCCTGTGTTTAGGTTTAGTACTTTTACAAGGAGATATTGGACAAACATTATTAATATTAATTATTATATTATCCATGTTTTTATTCGTAGGTATAGGTGTTAAGAAAATAGTAAAAGGGCCTATATTATATATTATTCTTGCATTTATTCTTATTGCTGGGTTCTTTATTTTTACCGGAATGATGCCAGAATATTTAAAGGCACGTTTTAGTACAATTTACGATCCTTTTAGTTCTTCTTCAGGGACTGGATATCATTTATCCAATTCATTAATGGCAATTGGAAATGGAGGATTATTTGGTCGAGGATTAGGTAATGGAATCATGAAACTTGGCTATCTTCCAGAAGCGCATACAGATTTTATTTTCGCAGTAATTTGTGAGGAATTAGGACTGGTCGGTGCCTTATTAGTAATAGGATTATTATTTTTTATTGTATTCCGTGCATTTATATTGGCCACTAAAACATCTTCATATTTTTATAAATTAATATGTGTTGGTGTAGCGAGTTATATTGGTAGTCAAACGTTCGTAAATTTAGGAGGTATATCAGCTACAATTCCTCTTACAGGGGTTCCTCTTCCATTTATAAGTTTTGGCGGTTCGTCAATGATCAGTTTAAGTATTGCTATGGGATTATTATTGTTAGTAGCAAGACAAATTAAAGTTGAAGAAAAAAGAGCAATAAAAAATCAAAAATCAAAAGTGGATATTCCTAGACAATATTAAAATCACTTAATTATAGATGTAAATATGTAGCTAATATTAGTGAGAGTGGAAGCGAGAATTAAAAAATTTGCTTCCACTCTTTTTACATTTATGTGACAAGTTAAAGGATTACTAGTCTAGAGTAGCGTCTTCAAACTATAAATGATAATATAAAGTTATTAAGTATAATAAATATTAATGATTACATTTTAAAATAGTGAGTAAGCTAACCTATTTACTATATTTTCATTTTATAAATTGTATGTAAAAAAGTAATAGCTTTCTCATTTATTTTAAGATAAAATTTTATTATCTAATTAGTTAGAATTTTCAAAATATAAAGGGGTGTTTCTTCTTTGAATTATATAAAAAAATTATTAGTAGCCAATCGTGGTGAAATTGCAATTAGAATCTTTAGAGCAGCAACGGAATTAAATATTCAAACAGTAGCAATTTATTCAAATGAAGACAAAAATTCATTACATAGATATAAAGCCGATGAATCATATTTAGTGGGAAAAGATTTAGGACCCGCCGAAAGTTATTTAAATATTGAACGCATTATTGAAGTAGCAAAACGTGCGAATGTAGATGCAATACATCCAGGTTATGGCTTTTTAAGTGAAAATGAAGAATTTGCAAGACGTTGTAATGAAGAAGGCATAACATTTATTGGCCCGCACCTAGACCATTTAGATATGTTTGGTGATAAAGTAAAAGCAAGAACAACTGCAGTTAAAGCAAATTTACCAGTTATACCAGGAACAGATGGACCAATTGAAAATTTTGATGCAGCAAAGGCATTTGCTAAAGAAGCAGGGTTCCCTCTGATGATTAAAGCCACAAGTGGTGGTGGTGGGAAAGGTATGCGTATTGTTCGCGAAGAAAGTGAATTAGAAGATGCGTTTCATCGTGCGAAATCTGAAGCACAAAAATCATTTGGTAATAGTGAAGTATATATCGAAAGATACATCGATAATCCAAAACATATTGAAGTTCAAGTTATTGGCGATGAATATGGTAATATTGTTCATCTATATGAGCGTGATTGTTCTGTACAACGTCGTCATCAAAAAGTAGTTGAGGTAGCACCATCTGTAGGTTTACCTGATGAATTAAGAGAACGTATTTGTCAATCTGCATTACAATTAATGAAAAATATCAAATATGTTAATGCTGGAACAGTGGAATTTTTAGTATCTGGGGATGAATTCTTTTTCATTGAAGTTAATCCGCGTGTTCAGGTAGAGCATACGATTACAGAAATGATTACAGGAATTGATATAGTTAAAACTCAAATTTTAGTGGCAGATGGAGCAAGTCTATTTGACGAACGTATCGCTTTACCTCCTCAAGAAGAAATCCAAACACTTGGTTATGCTATTCAATGTCGTATCACTACTGAAGATCCTACAAATGATTTTATGCCAGATTCTGGTACGATTATTGCTTATCGTTCAAGTGGTGGTTTTGGTGTACGTTTAGACGCAGGAGATGGCTTCCAAGGCGCTGAAATTTCACCTTACTATGACTCACTATTAGTGAAATTATCTACTCATGCCATTACTTTTAAACAAGCTGAAGAAAAAATGGAACGCTCTTTACGAGAAATGCGTATTCGTGGTGTGAAAACAAATATCCCATTTTTAGTTAACGTCATGCGTAATGAAAAATTCCGAAGTGGAGATTATACAACAAAATTTATTGAAGAAACACCGGAATTATTCGATATTGCACCTACATTAGACCGTGGTACTAAAACATTAGAATACATTGGGAATGTAACCATTAATGGTTTTCCGAATGTCGAAAAACGTACGAAGCCAGACTATGAGTCAACTTCGATTCCGCAAGTTTCAAAAAAGAAAATTCAAAATCTATATGGTACAAAACAATTACTAGATGAAAAAGGGCCTAGTGGAGTTGCAGATTGGGTTAAAGCACAAGATGATGTTTTAATTACTGATACGACATTCCGTGATGCGCACCAATCTTTACTTGCTACGCGTGTACGTACAAAAGATATGTTAAATATAGCTTCTAAAACTGCTGAAGTATTTAAAGATAGTTTTTCTTTAGAAATGTGGGGGGGCGCTACTTTTGATGTAGCATACAACTTCTTAAAAGAAAATCCTTGGGAGCGTTTAGAAAAACTTAGAAAAGCGATTCCAAATGTATTATTCCAAATGTTATTAAGAGCTTCAAATGCTGTGGGTTATAAGAATTATCCTGATAATGTAATTCAAAAATTTGTAGATGAAAGTGCTGAAGCAGGTGTAGATGTTTTCCGTATTTTCGACTCATTAAACTGGGTAGATCAAATGAAAGTGGCAAATGAAGCGGTACAAAAAGCAGGTAAAATTTCGGAGGGTACTATTTGTTACACAGGTGATATTTTAAACCCAGAACGTTCAAATGTGTTCACTTTAGATTACTATGTTAAATTAGCTAAAGAATTAGAACGTGAAGGTTTCCATATTTTAGCAATTAAAGATATGGCTGGCTTATTAAAACCTAGAGCAGCATATGAACTGGTTGGAGAATTAAAAGCTGCAGTTAATTTACCAATACATCTACATACACATGATACAAGTGGAAATGGTTTATTAATCTACAAACAAGCCATCGATGCTGGTGTAGATATTATCGATACAGCTATTGCATCGATGAGTGGCTTAACAAGTCAACCAAGTGTGAACTCTTTATATTATGCATTAGATGGATTTAAACGAAATATGCGTACAGATATTCAAGGTTTAGAAGAATTAAGTCACTATTGGAGTACTGTTCGTCCATACTACGTTGACTTTGAAAGTGATATTAAGTCACCTAATACAGAAATTTATCAACATGAAATGCCAGGTGGTCAATACTCTAATTTAAGTCAACAAGCTAAAAGTTTAGGTCTTGGTGAACGTTTTAATGAGGTCAAAGATATGTATCGTCGTGTTAATTTCTTGTTTGGAGATATCGTTAAAGTGACACCATCTTCAAAAGTGGTAGGAGATATGGCGTTATATATGGTACAAAATGATTTAGATGAACAATCGATCATTGAACAAGGTTATAAATTAGATTTTCCTGAATCAGTAGTGTCATACTTTAAAGGTGAGATTGGTCAACCAGTAAATGGCTTTAATAAACAATTACAAGATATTATTTTAAAGGGTCAACAACCGCTAACTGAACGTCCAGGAGAATATTTAAAACCAGTAGATTTTGATGAGATACGAGAACAATTACAAGATAAAAATTATGGTGAAGTGACTGAGCAAGATATTATAAGTTATGTACTTTATCCAAAAGTATTTGATCAATTTATTCAAACTAGACAACAATATGGTAACTTATCATTACTTGATACACCGACATTCTTCTTTGGTATGCGTAACGGGGAGACTGTAGAGATTGAAATTGAAAACGGAAAACGTTTAATTATTAAACTTGAAACAATTAGCGAAGCAGATGAAAATGGTAACCGAACAATTTATTACGTGATGAATGGTCAAGCACGTCGTATTACGATTAAAGATGAAAACATAAAAACAAATGCGAATGTAAAACCTAAAGCAGATAAAACAAATCCAAATCATATAGGTGCTCAAATGCCAGGAAGTGTGACTGAAGTTAAAGTTTCAGTAGGTGATGAGGTTAAAGTAAATCAACCACTATTAATTACCGAAGCAATGAAAATGGAAACAACAATTCAAGCTCCGTTTAATGGAGTGATTAAAAAAGTTACTGTTGGAAATGGTGATGCTATTGCAACGGGAGATTTATTAATCGAAATTGAAAAATCTGAGTAGATATTAAAAAGTTTAAAAGCATAAGATAGAAAGTTAAATGACATTCTATCTTATGCTTTTTTTGCATAAAAAACACGTTAGAGATTATATGTTCTACAATAACTCTAACGTGTCTTTTAAAACTTTACTTTATTTAATTTTTGAATTTTCACTTCTAATTGAACGAAGCATGAGTAAAATAAAGTAAGCGATTAAGCCAAAAAGTATAGTAATACAAAGTGCGTGTAGCAATGCAACAATTAAATTAACATGTGTCATTACAGACAATGCGCCCGTAATCACTTGTAAAATAATTAAAATAAATGCGGCAGTATAACCATATCTAATTGTACGGTTCTCAGAATAATTTTTGATGGCATGAATAAATGTGATCATAATCCAACAAAAAGTGATAAATGCCATACCGCGATGTGCAAATTGTACCCAATCTTGCTCAGTATGGGGTACTAAATCATTAAACGGTAATGGCCAGCTTCCATATGCTAAACTTGCTTTAGCATGGCGAACCAAAGCACCAGTATAAATAGTGACATAAACCACGCCCGTCATAATCCAAGTAAGATCGCGCAATGGTTTTTTTATAAATAATTCATCAGCCTCATATTTTTTATCCACTTCAAAAATAATAAGCATTAATACGAATACAGAAGAAAAACTAATTAATGAAATCCCAAAATGTAAAGCTAAGACATAAGAATTTTGTTGCCAAATAACAGCTGCTGCACCAATCAAGGCTTGAATTAATAGAAAAGCAACACTAATAATTGCTAAAGGTTTAACCTCTTTAATGTATCCTATATTTTTCCAAGCTGTGATGGCCAACCATAACACAACAATTAATGATAAACCTGATACAGCTCGGTGACTCAATTCAATGATTGTAGCAATTGGCAAATTCTGAGGTAATAAAGCGCCGTGACATAAAGGCCATGAAGCACCACAGCCATCTTCAGAGCCCGTCTTAGTTACTAAGGCGCCCCCAAGTTGTACCATTGCCATAATAATTGTTGCTACGATTGATAACCATTTAAGGTTTCGTTTGTTAAACAAGTTTAAACACCCCGCCATTAATTTAAAATATTTTGTAATATGATATCCATTTATGCTCTGATTTTAATATAAAAGATATAATTATAAATATTACAACTATTATACTACAATAATTAAAGACAAAAAATTAGTGAAACAGAAAGTCGTTAAAGTGTCACAATTTAAATAAATATAACCTAGCCTTTTATAAGTAATTATTATATCATAATACTATATGAAAATTTTAAGGAGGGGAACCATGAGTAAAGAACACACTTTATCACAGCCGTCAAGTAGAGTGTCTTTTAAAGAACTACAACAAATTATTAAAATGGGCTTGGTACAGGGTAACTTAATTCCTGCTTTTGCAGGCGCTTGGTTAGCTATTGTAATGACAAATCATTCCTTCCTATCGTCAATACCTCAAATCCTATTAATGTTGATAGGTTCGACATTAATTATGGGTGGTGCTTGTGCATTAAATAATTATTATGATCAAGATATTGATAAAATTATGCCAAGTAAACAAAGTAGACCAACAGTAAACGATAGAATTTCTGATAAACATTTATTGATGTTAAGTTTTGGTATGATGTTAGTAGGAGAAGCATGTCTATTCTTATTAAATGTGCCATCAGGTGTTTTAGGACTTTTTGGTATAGTAGGATATGTATCATATTATTCAATCTGGTCTAAAAGACATACGACTTGGAATACAGTAGTAGGAAGTTTTCCAGGCGCTGTACCACCTTTAATTGGATGGACAGCTATTGATGGACAAATCAGTCTTGTAGCTTTTGCTTTATTTTTAGTTGTCTTTTGTTGGCAACCTATTCATTTCTATGCCCTAGCTATTAAACGTAGTGATGAATACTCATTAGCAAATATTCCTATGTTACCTTCAGTAAAAGGTTTTAAACGTACAAGAATAAGTATGTTTATTTGGTTAGTATTATTATTACCATTACCTTTCCTATTATCTAGTTTAGGCACTACGTTTGTTGTATTAGCAACTTTATTAAATTTTGGATGGATTTTTATAGGTTTAACAACATTTAAGAAAAATACCGATCAAACTAAGTGGGCAACAAAAATGTTTATCTATTCACTAAATTATCTAGTAGTATTCTTTGCATTAGTTGTTGTCATCTCTTTAATAAAAATGATTTAAAATATCTAAGTTAAATAAGGATGGAATATATGAGTTTACCAATTCTACCAACTATTAGTACAAGCTGTAACGTAATTAGTGCTATTTTAGTAGCGATAGGATGGTGGCAAATTGCTCATCGTCATGTTAATACTCACAAAAAAGTTATGTTAGGAGCAGCATTTTTCGCATTAACGTTTTTTATTATTTACTCAATTCGAACGATATTTATAGGTAATACAGATTTTGGTGGTCCAGATTCTGTTAGAACATATTATAAGATATTCTTAATCTTCCACGTTAATCTTGCTACGATTGGTGGCGTATTAGGATTAGTTCAAATTATTACTGCATTTAAAGATAAATTTAAATGGCATAGAAGAATCGGACCTATCGCTTCAATTATATGGTTCTTTACTGGCATTACAGGTGTGGCAGTATACTTATTATTATATGTAATTTATCCAGGTGGAGAAACTACATCGTTGATTAAAGCCACACTAGGTTTATAACAATATTGAATAATTTTAAAGAATAGCCTGGGACATAATGTGTTGTCTCAGGTATTTTTAATATTTGGGTAGTCGATGATCAAATTGTTAAGGAGGACGACGAATTCAAAATGAATTCTGATTCACTTCCATTTTTATCATGAAATAACAACAGTGGATTCTATATTGATATGATAAAATTGTTTAGTATAAGCTATGTCTTAATATTAATTGTTTATTTTATTTGTAAATAGATATAATGTAGTTTAATTAATAAATTTGGAGTTTAGAAAAAATGAATGGCTTGATTGTTAAAATAGTTATTTTGTACAATATATGTAATTCTAAAGAGGTGGGGGAGTAATGACTAAGTTAGTAATTAAAGTTTTAGGAATCGTATTTTTAATTACATTTCTAATTTATTTATTTTACTCACCAAGATTAAAATTTGATGTCCTTGAAAATCCTAATAACAACAATAAAATAAGTCATTCAAATCAAGAATCACATTCCGTGAAAAAACAGACTGAAAATCCTGCTCCCAAAAATGGGATAGGTACTTGGATAGGTAAAGATATTAATTATCTTACAAATAAATATGGACAAGCAAATCGTACATACCCTGTTAAAGGCGGATATACTGATTATATATTTAAGAGAAAGCAACAATATTATATTGTCACTACAAAACATGATGAAATTAAATCTGTTTATGCTACTGGAGAAAAAGCTCAAACCGAATCATTAAAAATCAATGAAAATGCTTCACATATATTTGAAAAAACTAGTATTAATCCTGATCCCTCTTTTAAAGTGAATGGAAAACAATATAATTTTGAGTTATCAGATGAAGATATTAAAACTCAAACTCTAATTAAATATGGTAATATTTATGCTCAAGTTTATGTAGATCAACAATCAAATCGAATTATGGGTATTCGATATCTAGATAAAGAACTATTAGCATTTATAAAACCGTATCAATTAACAGATGAAGAAGATATATCAGATGATAAATTTAATAATGACAGAAATAATAAAAATTCATTACCATATGAACAAAACCCAAATCAATTGATAACACTCTATGAAATTACTAATCAAATGAGAGATTTAAAACATATTCCACCATTGAAAGTAAATTCAGACATATCACACATTGCTTCAGTAAACTTATATGAAGCAACTGGTACAGAAGATGTTGAATTTACAGAAGGTGCACTTAAGAGCCAACTTGATAACGAAAATATTGATTTTATAGCTACAAGTCAAAATGTGGGTTATGATTTCAATGATGTGCCTACATTAATTCATAGTTGGATGAATTCGGATATACATCGTTCAAGAATGTTAAATAAAAAGTATAATGAAATGGGTGGAGAAGTAATGAGAAATTATTATTCACTTATTTTTGTACAAAAATAGGTTGTGAGGTGACCGATAATGTATACAGAGGAAACATTATCAATTTTAGATGAAATTGAAGATTTATCAGACATGATTGTACAATCAAAAGTGTATTTTAATTATAGAGAAGCTCAAAAAAAACTTAAACAAGATGATGAAGCACATTTATTGTATCAAGCTTTTTTAAAATCAAAAGAACGTTATGGTGAAGTGATGCGCTTTGGTAGATATCACCCAGATTATCAAAATGTCATGTTAGATACACGTCGACGTAAGCGAGCTTATGAAATGTTGCCTAATGTAATGGATTACAAATCTAAAGAAGTACAATTACAAAATTTAATAGATGAAGTGTTGACTAAAATCGCATTATCTGTGTCAGAAAATGTAAAGATTGAAGTGGGTAATCCATTTTTTAAAACAGATTCTAAAGGTTGCGCCTCAGGAGGCACATGTAATTGTAGTTTATAATTAAGAATAAAAATCTAGTAAATCAGAGATTGAGTTGCAAAATTAGATATAAGTATATTTTTATTTTAGTTATTGATGATTAATATATTAAAAGAATCTGAGACAATGATGATGTATGTCTCAGATTCTTTTATGCATATAGTTTAATTTTATATAATATATAGAATAAATGTATTTAACTTAAGGTATGCTGTTTTAGTAGTGATTTAAATTGTTTACCTAAATCAGGACGGTCAGTAACAATGGTGTGAACACCTTTTTGATACAAATCATACATTAAGTCAACACTATTGATGCCATAATAACCTGGCACAATATTTAATAAGTTAAGCCATTGAATAAAATGAGTTGATGATAATGGGATACCTTTGAATTTTATAGGCATTTGAAATGTGTCAGCTTGAGGATGATAATGATAGCCTAGTCCTAAAATAAACTTAATCACGCCTTCAGTCACTTCATGTTGACTTGCGCCAGTAGCGATTTCTCCATTGCTTATTGCTCTAAAACGTTCATTTTGTTCTTTATGAAAACTCGTTACAAGTACACGTTTCTCAGCATGATGATGCTTTATAATATCATACATTTTTTTAGGCGCAATAGATCCTTCATAACTACTTGGAGCATCTTTTAAATCTACATTGATATATTTGCTAGGGTACATTTCTAAAAGTTCATCGAAAGTTAAAATTCTAGCTTGTTGATGACCTCTGTAAATATGTCGACCATTGATATCAGTAAAATGAAATCCTGCATCTAATTTTTTTAATTCTTTTAGTGTGTAATCACATACTTTTCCTGAACCATTAGTAGTACGGTCGACTGTAGCGTCGTGAAAAACAATCAATTCTTCATCTTTAGTTAGTCTCACATCTGTTTCAAAGCCATCTAAACCATAATCAACAGCATTATCGAAAGCTAATTGTGTTTGTTCTGGTCGAACTGACATTCCACCTCTATGTGCAAAAATATAAGGTGCTGGTCCATTAAAAAAGTAAGGTATGTCTTTAAGCATGTTAGGCTTTTGATTTCTTTTTAAAAGTAATAAACTGCTTAGTATACCCATACTAGTGATACCCAAATTAAAAAAATTCTTCTTAATGTGTTTCAAGGTAGAACCTCCTAAAGTTCATTTAAAATTAATAATTAAATCAATATTTTTTGAAAGTTAAGTATTGAGATATTGAATGTATTTTATAAAATTATTAGTCATGGTATAGTAATTATGCATAATAAATGGAGTGAGTGAAATAATATGGAATTGATTCCAAGAGTTAGCTTAATTATTTACTTAAAGCATATTAAACATGAAAGACAGATACGTAAATATGGACATATTGTTTATACTAATAAACCTCGAAAGTATGTAGTAATGTATGTTAATGAACATGAAGTAGACGATATTCTCCAGAAATTAATGAAATTAAAATATGTCTTACATATTGATGGATCCCCCTATAAAAACTTGAAAAAAACATATGATAAAGAAAAGCATGAAATGCTTTAAGATGTATTTAAAAATTGTTATTGCATCGGTGGGATCCAATTTTGTAAACGAAGTACGCTAATTAAATATTTAAAATATAAATCATTCGTATGAAATGCATTTGGCGGTTGAACATCAATGCCGACAATAGGAATATCATACGATTGAGCTTGTTCATTAATCATCTCAAATTTTTTATTACTACTTGGGTAGGGATATTTTAAAGCGTTTAACATCATATACATGGCTTGAAATTGTTTACCGGTCGTAGGATTCATAATAATTGCGACTGACGATAATTGTTTGTCTGACTGTGGTGTATGGAAATAGACAACCTTGTCTATTCTTGCATGATTATATTCAATAAGAGTAAGAAATTCGAATAAATCTGTAAGTCCTTCTCCTAAAATAATAAATGATTGTTTCATAAATATTTAATTCTCCTTTTTCAAAACAAATTATAGTAAATAAATGAATGAAATGGAAGTGTAAGTCAAAATGAGAGTCATTGCTGGAAAACATAAAAGTAAACCACTAGAGAGTTTAGAAGGACGCAATACACGTCCAACAATGGATAAAGTTAAAGAAGGTATTTTTAACAGTTTACATGAAGTATACGGCTTAGGTTTAGACTTATTTGCTGGTAGTGGTGCTTTAGGAATTGAAGCACTTTCTAGAGGTATGGATAAAGTTATATTTGTAGACCAAAACTTTAAAGCAGTTAAAGTGATCCAAGCTAACTTGAAACAATTAAATTTAGAGGAACAATCTGAAGTATATAAAAATAATGCAGATAGAGCGTTAAAGGCTATCAATAAAAGAGACATTCAATTTGATTTTATTTTTTTAGACCCTCCTTATAATAAAGGGCTAATAGATAAGGCTCTAGACCAAATTTCTAAGTTTAATTTATTAAAAGAACATGGTATTATCATTTGTGAGTTTAGTAATCAAGAAAAAATCAATACATATGATTTTGAAGTAATTAAGCAATATCATTACGGTTTAACAGATACTTTGTTATTAAAAAAAGGAGAACACAATGACTAAGACAAAAGCAGTCATTCCAGGTAGCTTTGATCCTATTACTTATGGACATTTAGATATTATCGAAAGAAGTTCTGATCGATTTGATGAACTTCATGTATGTATATTAAAAAATAGTAGTAAAGCAGGTACATTTTCTATTGAAGAACGTATGGAATTAATACGTGAATCTGTAAAACATTTGCCAAATGTGAAAGTACATAATTTTAATGGATTACTTGTCGATTTTTGCGATAAAATAGGCGCTAAAACAATTATTCGTGGCTTAAGAGCAGTGAGTGATTTTGAATATGAATTACGCTTAACTTCAATGAATAAAAAATTAAATAGTAATGTTGAAACAATGTATATGATGACAAGTACAAACTATTCATTTATTAGTTCAAGTGTTGTGAAAGAAGTGGCTCAATATAAGGCAGATATTTCAGATTTCGTACCTAGTCATGTTGAAAGAGCATTAAAAGAAAAATTTGAAGATTAAAAAATTAGCGTATAGAACAGAAATGAAATGTTCCATACGCTTTAATTCAATTATTTAATCTAATTACAGGTGTATTAAAATCATTTTTCTGTTGACCTGATAATAAGTTATAAATATCGGTAGCTTTAATTTCATTTTTAAAAAAATGAGCAGATGTTTTATTAATATTAGTGATGAATTGACGTTCTGGAAATTTGGTTTTTAATTGTTTGAGATAACTTTGTCCGTGACGATTCATTCCTAAAATTCTTACAGCTGAAATGGATTGAATAGAATCTTCTTTTTTTACATTTAAAAGAATTTGCATAAGTATGCGTTGTAAATGAGTATAGGTAAAGCGTTTTGTCTTCAGTAAAGACATAAAGGATTCAAAAGAAGTGGCTTGATTAATATATTTTTTTAATCGATGTTCTAGTCCTTCAGAGATAGTGTATATATGAGCCATTTCATGAATTGAATGACTTAAGATATGATATTTAATCAAGCTAAATGTATCCTCTTTAGTTAAATGAGGTGTTGTATACAGTGATTGAATTGAAGAGGGAACAACTGTAGTCCACTGAGTTTCTTGAGTGATTAACGACTGCCTAATTGCAGAACCACTTGCAAAGGATGATGTTTCAATTGTCGCATCATGATGATGAGCATGCACACGTTGGATAGCAAGTCCTTTCATGTGAGGTGCAAATTGTTGTATAGCTTTTAAGTAAGTGATTGCTAAAATATTATTAGGCATTTTTAGTAAAGTATTATCGCTAATTAAATCATTTATAATTTTTGCATAATTACTACCTTCTTTTACTTTTTGATTAAAAGTTGAACTATGTTCTAAATTGATTATTTCATTTGCAGCATTTTTAAGGCGAGTTATATCAGGTGTTTCACTTCCAAAAGCAATAGTGTCAACATCTAGATAACGAGCAACTTGAACAGCTATCTGTGCAAAATAATCACTTGAAGAAAGACTAGCGATAAGAGGTAACTCAACAACTAAATCGACATTGGAAAGTGCCATTTGTGTACGTAGAAATTTGTTATAAATAGCAGGTTCACCTCTCATAACGAAGTTACCACTCATGATTGCAATAGAGATCTCTGCATCGGACCGTGTTTTAGCTTGTTGCGCATGATAAGCATGACCGTTATGAAATGGATTATACTCTGTAATCAATCCAACACTTTTCATTTGCAATTCGTCCTTTCAGTATTCATTATTAGTATTGTAACAGATAATAAGATGTTAAGAAAAAATCTTGACAACTTATAATAGTAAAGTTAAAATAAATTTTGTGTTTGTTAGAGGTGAAGCCATATGAAATGGTCAATAACGCAATTGAGAAAATATCAAGGTAAACCTTTTGAATTTAATGAAAAGGCGAACTTTGACGATTTAATAGAACCTTTAGGTCTGATTGATTTATCAGAAGTAAATATCGAAGGTGAATTAACCATAAAATCAAATGAAGTGATAGCAGATATGCATGTTACTGGTACGTATACTATGCCTTGTGCTCGTACATTAGTGCCTGTAGATGTGCCACTTGATGTCAGAACTTCCGAAATATTTGATTTAGAAGGTTATAATAGTTATACCGAAGAAGAAGTAGATGAAGATGAACATTATCATCTTGCTACAGATGGTATGATTAATATCCGAGATATTGCTAAAGAATTGGTTATTATTGAGAAGCCAATGCGTGCATTTTCTGAGAATAGTGATCAAATGCTTACAGAAGGTAACGGTTGGGAAGTTATTGATGAAGAACAAGCGCTTGAGCTTGAACATTCTAAAGATAACGACGATTCCCAAACACGCCAAGTTGATCCTAGGCTTCAAAAATTACAACAATTATATGATAAAGAGTAATAGCAGGTTAATTTAATTTATAGTATAATAATTAAATGACCGAATACTTGAGATTATGTGTTTTAATATTAAGGAGGATATATCATGGCAGTACCAAAAAGAAGAACGTCTAAAACTAGAAAAAATAAACGTCGTACTCATTTCAAAATTTCAGTACCTGGTATGACTGAATGCCCAAACTGTGGCGAGTACAAATTATCTCACCGCGTATGTAAAAACTGTGGTTCTTACAATGGTGAAGAAGTCGTTTCTAAATAATTTATATCTATTTGAAAAAGGTGGAATACGAATTCATTATGAATTCTATCCCACTCTTTTTTTATATTATCTCAATTTATACCATTGCTATCAAAAATAATTTGGAGAGACTATTATGGAACAAATTACTTCAACACAAAATAATAAAATTAAATTAGCAAATAAACTTAAAAAGAAAAAAGAACGCGATAAAACAGGATTAGCTCTCATCGAAGGGATACATTTAATTGATGAAGCATTTAAAAGTAATATAATGATTAAACAATTATTTGTAATTGAGCCTGAAAGAACAGATTCTAGACTTTTAGAGTATGCAAAAGAAGCTTACGAAATTAATATGAAAGTGGCTGAATCATTATCAGGGACTATTACACCACAAGGTTTTTTTGCAGTTATTGAAAAACCTAAACATGATATCTCAAAAGCGAAACAAGTGTTATTACTTGATCGTATACAAGATCCTGGTAACTTAGGCACGTTAATTCGTACAGCAGATGCTGCGGGTATAGATATGGTTGTAATGGAAAAAGGTACAGCAGATGCATACCAAGACAAAGTAATGAGAGCAAGTCAAGGAAGTGTATTTCACATTCCTATTGTCACAACAGAATTAAATAAATTTATTGAACAATTTGATGGCCCAGTATATGGTACAGCCTTAGAAAATGCTGTGTCTTATAAAAACATCGAATCGCAAGACACATTTGCCTTATTACTTGGTAATGAAGGAGAAGGTGTTAATAAAGAATTATTAGCACATACCTCGCAAAATCTTATTATACCTATATACGGCAAAGCGGAAAGTTTAAACGTGGCGATTGCTGGAAGTATTTTGCTTTATCATTTGAAAGGTTGACCTTTTGATTTAAAATCGACTATACTTAATTGTATACAAAATTAAAATGATATGTTTATTAAAGATAAATATAAACCGATAAAAAGACGTAAACTAAATGATTAATTGCACAGGGAAAGTAAGCGTGACTGAAACTTACTTCAATTTACATTAGTTTTTTTCACCTTTTTGGTTACTTAAAGAAATTTAAGTCGGAGTGCATCTTCGTTAACAATGCTAACAAGTGTATGCTTAAGCATAAATTTGGGTGGTACCACGGAAGGCTTTCGTCCCAGTTATTTAGGGATGAAAGTCTTTTTTTAATTTAATAAAGCAAATTTTATGATAAATAGAAAGTATGAGGTGTAAGTCATGACTCAAAATGATTCAATGACAGAATTAAGACAACAAGCTTTAGTAGACATTAATGAAGCGCAAGATGAACGTGCTTTACAAGATGTCAAAGTAAAGTATCTAGGAAAAAAAGGCTCTGTAAGTGGTTTAATGAAAAATATGAAAGATTTACCAAATGAAGAAAAGCCAGCTTATGGACAAAAAGTAAATGAATTAAGACAAGCAATTCAAAATGAACTTGAAGAAAAACAAGAATTATTAAAAAATGAAAAGTTAAACCAACAACTTGCTGAGGAAACAATTGATGTTACATTACCTAGTCGTCAAATTAATATTGGCTCAAAACATCCATTAACTAGAACAGTTGAAGAAATTGAAGATTTATTCCTAGGATTAGGATATGAAATTGTTGACGGATACGAAGTAGAACAAGATTATTATAATTTTGAAGCTTTAAATCTTCCTAAATCACATCCAGCCCGAGATATGCAAGATAGTTTTTATATTACAGATGAGATTTTGATGCGTACGCACACGTCTCCAGTGCAAGCACGTACAATGGAAAAACGTCACGGTCAAGGACCAGTAAAAATTATTTGTCCTGGGAAAGTGTATCGACGAGATTCAGATGATGCTACACATAGTCATCAATTTACACAAATTGAAGGTTTAGTAGTAGATAAACATATTAAAATGAGTGATTTGAAAGGAACGTTAGAGTTAGTAGCTAAAAAATTATTTGGGGCTGATCGTGAGATTCGATTACGACCAAGTTATTTCCCATTCACAGAGCCATCAGTGGAAGTAGATGTCTCTTGTTTCAAATGTAAAGGTAAAGGATGTAATGTATGTAAACATACTGGATGGATTGAAATCTTAGGTGCAGGTATGGTACATCCTAATGTTCTAGAAATGGCCGGTTTTGATTCAAATGAATATTCTGGCTTTGCATTTGGTATGGGGCCAGATCGTATAGCAATGTTAAAATACGGAATCGAAGACATTCGTCATTTCTATACAAATGATGTGAGATTCCTTAATCAATTTAAAGCTGTAGAAGATAGAGGTGAAGCATAATGTTGATTTCAAATGAATGGTTAAAAGATTACGTAGATGCTGGTGTACCTGCTAAAGACTTAGCTGAGCGTATTACACGTACAGGTATTGAAGTAGCAGATATTATAGATTACTCAAAAGATATTAAAAATTTAGTAGTAGGATATGTAACATCTAAAGAAAAACATCCAGATGCAGATAAATTGAATATCTGTCAAGTTGATATAGGTGAAGAAGAACTGGTTCAAATTGTTTGTGGAGCACCTAATGTTGATGAAAATCAATATGTGATTGTAGCTAAAGTAGGTGGACGTTTACCTGGAGGGATTAAAATAAAACGTGCCAAATTACGCGGAGAACGTTCGGAAGGTATGATTTGTTCCTTACAAGAAATTGGTGTCTCAAGTAATGTTGTACCAAAAGATTATGAAAATGGAATTTTCGTATTTCCTAATGAAGTGACACCAGGAACTGATGCACTAGACGCATTATATCTTAATGATCAAATTATGGAATTTGATTTAACACCTAACCGTGCAGACGCTTTAAGTATGGTGGGAACTGCATATGAAGTTGCAGCGTTATATCAAGCTGAAATAACTAAACCAAACACAACGCTTAACGAAACTGAAACTTCCGCAACAGATGAGTTATCAGTGACAGTTGATAACCCTGAAAAAGTCCCTTATTACAGTGCAAGAGTTGTTAAAAATGTGAGAATTGCACCATCACCTATTTGGATGCAAGCACGTTTAATTAAAGCTGGTATCCGTCCAATTAATAATGTAGTTGATATTTCTAACTATGTATTACTCGAATATGGTCAACCACTTCATATGTTTGATCAAGATCATATGGGTTCTAAAGATATTGTTGTACGTCAAGCGAATGAAAATGAAACAATGATAACATTAGACGATACTGAAAGAACTCTTATTGATACAGATATCGTTATTACAAATGGTAAAGAACCTATTGCATTAGCTGGTGTTATGGGTGGAGATTTTTCAGAAGTGACTGATCAAACAATGAATGTCGTAGTAGAAGGTGCGATTTTTGACCCTGTATCTATTCGTCACACATCACGTCGTTTGAATTTACGTAGTGAGTCTTCAAGTCGCTTTGAAAAAGGTATTGCAACAGAATTTGTCAATGAAGCAGTCGATAGAGCTTGTTATTTACTTGAACATTATGCTTCTAGCGAAGTATTAAAAGATAGAGTGGCACAAGGGGATTTAGGTTCACTTGTTACGCCAATTGATATTACTGCCGAAAAAGTAAATCAAACAATTGGTTTTAATTTATCAAATGATGAGATTAAAGCTATTTTCGAACAATTAGGATTTAAAACGATTCAAAATGCCGATACTTTAACAGTATATGTACCTTCACGTCGTAAAGATATTTCAATTAAGGAAGATTTAATTGAAGAAATAGCAAGAATATACGGTTATGATAATATTCCTTCAACTTTACCAGTGTTCGATGATGTAACTAGTGGAAAATTGACAGATCGTCAATATAAAACGCGTACAGTAAAAGAAACACTCGAAGGTGCAGGATTAAATCAAGCCATCACATATTCACTTGTGTCTAAAGACCATGCCAAAGATTTTGCATTACAAGAACGTTCTACAATTAGTCTACTTATGCCAATGAGTGAAGCGCATTCTACATTACGTCAAAGCTTATTACCACATTTAATCGAAGCAACAGCTTATAACGTAGCACGTAAAAATAAAAATGTAAGATTATATGAAATTGGACGTGTGTTCTTTGGTAACGGCAAAGATGAATTACCGGATGAAATAGAATATTTAAGTGGTATTCTAACTGGAGAATATGTAGTTAATACTTGGCAAGGTAAAAAAGAAGAGATTGATTTCTTTATTGCTAAAGGTGTAGTCAATCGAATTGCTGAAAAATTAAATTTAGATTTCACTTATAAAGCTGGCGAAATTAAAGGCCTTCATCCAGGCAGAACTGCGATTGTTTCATTAGAAGGTAAAGAGATAGGATTTGTAGGAGAATTACATCCTCAATTAGCAGCTGAAAATGATCTTAAACGCACATATGTATTTGAATTAGATTATGATGCAATGATGCAAGTAGCTGTAGGTTACATTAATTATGAACCAATTCCAAAATTCCCTGGTGTGTCAAGAGATATCGCTATGGAAGTAAGCCGTGACATGCCTTCATCAGAATTATTAGATATTATTCATGAGAATGGTGAAGACATTCTAAAAAATACACTTGTATTTGATGTGTATGAAGGTGAACACTTGGAAGAAGGTAAAAAATCAGTAGCCATTCGTTTAAATTATTTAGATACTGAAAATACACTTACAGATGAACGTGTTTCTAAAGTGCATGATAAAATTTTAGAAGCATTAAAAGCTAAAGGCGCTACAATTCGATAATAAAATAACGAAGAGATTGGGACATATATCCTAAAAAATAGCCAGTAAATGAGTTTATTATAAAGTCATTTACTGGTTTCATTATTTACAATGCTTTGTATAGTTGACTCTCTTTATTAGGGGACAGATCTAGTCTGTAGTCTTTAACGTATCGTATTCCCTCAAGAGTCGAGTCTCGCTAAAATCCTTTTTATATACAGTTTTACATTGAAATACTTTTAAAAAATAAGGTCCTTTCGTATAATTTAATAAACTTCACTAAACTAAATTAACGAGGTACCTTATATATAAAGTTCTAGCATGACTCAACTTACTTTATCGATAGAAACTTCAGCACTTGTTCCCACAAATGATGTGTCACGATATGTAAATAATAGTGTTGAAACAATTCTCGATACTGAATTTGATGAATTCAGACATCGTCGTAGTGCTATCTTATAGCATTCTAAAATGTTCTTTATTGATACTTTTTATTAACCAATGTCCATGCTTTATCACGATTTTTAAAATGTTTTTTTGAAATAGAATCTAACTTACTAATATTATATTTTTCAATAATTTGAGCAGCAATTAAATCTACTTTATGACTCGCGCCTTTCGGAATATCAAAATGCATCATTTTTGATATTGAATTCATGTGCTTAATAAAAGCATAGCGAGAAATGATACTTGCTGCTGCAATAGCAAGTGATTTAGATTCTCCCTTTGTTTCAAATTTTGTTTGATTTGGAAAAGGTAAGTCGCTTAGAGCATAACGCTTGTAGACGTTACGTTCTGCAAATTGGTCAATGACAATGTAGTCTAATGCTTTAGTATCTATCTTGTTAGTTACATTTTTTATCGCTTCATTATGAAGGACTGCTTTCATTTTTACTTGAGACCAACCTAGTGCTTGTCTTTCATTATATTTAGTATTGTTTAATATAAGTAATGAATGAGGAATAAAGGTAATCAGTTGTTCTGCAAGTTCTATAATTTTAGTGTCTGTTAATTTTTTCGAATCATCTACGCCTAGCGTTCTTAAAATATCTATATGCTCTTTAGATACATAAGCAGCACAAACCGTTAATGGACCAAAATAATCGCCACTTCCTGCTTCATCACTACCAATACAATTATAATCATCATATGTTATATTATGGAAACCATCTGCCTTTGAAGATTTTGAATTAGTTCCAGAATCAGTAGTACAAAATTGACGAGCTATATGTTCAGCACGTTTTCCTTGAAACATAACTTTACCAGAATTGTAAATACTAATGACAGTGTCATGATATTTGGTTCTTGCTTTCATCCCATTAGGTAAATTGGATGTACTAAAGTTAATTTGGTTCATCAGTTGCTCAATATCTTGATTAGTTAATTTATGTACTACATTTCCCATAACTTGTTTAAACCTCTCTTTTAAAATTCTAATAGATATACTTTAACATAATGAAGATAAGAACGTAGGTTTAGTGGTATAAATCAATAGTATTTAAATCTATAATTACAAATAAGAGACACTCATGTATAATAATAATAATCTACTTATTCACTCAACAAAACATTAGTCAAAGAAATTTAAAATATTATCAAAAGTCAGGAGTTAATACAATGGTAGAATTTAAAAATCGTATTAATGTATCGATCAATGATCAAAATTTTACGATTATCGGTGACGATGATCCTGAACACATACGTTATGTAGCACATTTAGTAGATGAACAGCTAAGATTATTAGGACGTAAATCAGCAGGATTAGATACAACAAGAAAAGCAATTTTAACTGCAGTGAATATCATGGACGAAAAAGTGAAATTGGAAGAAGAAAACGAAATATTAAAACAAATGATTTATGAATTAAAACATCAGGATAGCTAAATGACTATAGATTTAGTAATGATACTTATTATTTTGATGTATATGATAATTGGTTTTAGAAGAGGCCTTTGGCTGAATAGTCTTCATTTGTCGTCTACACTTGTCTCACTATTCATTGCGCATCGTTTTTACCAATATATATCAAAACAAATGATTGTTTTTGTTCCATTTCCTAAAACAGTTGCTTTTGACACGCACTTCGCATTTCAATACCATGATGTACAAAAACGTTTTGATACTATTGTGGCATTTTTATGTATTGCTTTTATAAGTAAGTTGCTTTTATATCTTATTATTGTAACTTTTGATAATATAGTGTCATATCATAATATTCATGTTACAAGTCGAATATTGGGAAGCGTATTAGGTAGTATTGCAAGTGTGATTGTACTGCAACTTGTTTTATATTTAGTATCTTTATATCCTAATGAATGGATTCAAGAAAGTTTAAAACACGGTTATTTAAGCCATATTATTCTATTTAAGATGCCGTTTTTATCATCTTATATACTAAATTTATAAATAAAAAAGATAAAAGGTCAGGACTAGGTGATGGATATAAACCTCCTGGTCTCTTTTTATGGAGTGAATGTAATGACAAAGAAAGATGTAATTCAACTACTAGAAAAAATTGCTATATATATGGAATTGAATGGAGAAAATACGTTTAAAGTGTCTGCTTATCGCAAAGCAGCACAAAGTCTTGAAATAGATGAACGCTCTTTAGATGAAATAAAAGATGTTACTGAATTAAAAGGAATTGGAAAAGGGGTAGGAGAGGTCATTAGCGAATATCGAGAAACTGGGACCTCATCAACTTTAAAAGAATTGCAACGTTTAGTTCCTGAAGGATTAATTTCTTTAATGAAAATTCAAGGTTTAGGTAGTAAAAAAATTGCAAAGTTATATAAAGAGTTAAATATTACAGATAAAGAAAGTCTTCAAGAAGCTTGTGAAGCGGGAAAAGTTAGTGAATTAAGTGGATTTGCTAAAAAAACAGAACAAAACATACTTGAAGCAGTAAAAGCACTAGGAGCTAAAAAAGATCATTATCCTATTGATTTGATGCGACATTTAAATAAAGATATTATGACTTATCTAGAACAATTAGAAGAAGTTGAACATTATTCTGAAGCAGGTAGTTTCCGTCGTTATAAAGAAGTAAGTAAAGATTTAGACTATATTATTAGTACACGACACCCTCTTCATGTACAACAACAACTTTTAAATATTCCAAATAAAGTGAAAGAAGTCGCAGTTGGAGAAACGAAAGTGTCGCTTGAATTGGAATATGATGATGAAACAATTGGTGTAGATTTTAGACTTGTTGAACCAGAAGCCTTTTATCATACCTTACAGCACTTTACAGGTTCCAAAGATCATAACATTCGCATTAGACAACTTGCTAAAGCACAAAATGAAAAAGTAAGTGAGTATGGTATCGAACAACAAGATGGAACGTTACTCCAATTCCAAAGTGAAGCTGAAATTTACCAACACTTCGGTAGACATTGGATTGCTCCGGCAATACGTGAAGATGGCAGCGAGTTTGATCGTGATTTAAACTCAATCATTACATTAGATGATATTAAAGGTGATCTTCATATGCATACAACGTATAGTGACGGCGCTTTCTCTATACGAGAAATGATTGAAGCAAACATTAAAAAAGGCTATGAATACATGGTCATTACGGATCATTCAAAGAGTTTAAAAGTTGCTCATGGATTACAAGTTGAACGACTATTACGTCAAAATGAAGAAATAAAAAATTTGAATGAAGAATACACAGAAATAGATATTTACTCAGGTACAGAAATGGATATTTTACCTGATGGATCATTAGATTATGAGGATGATATACTATCGCAACTTGACTATGTTATTGCAGCTATTCATCAAGGTTTCAATCAATCTGAAGAAGAGATTATGAAGCGCCTAGAACATGCATGTCGTAATCCTTATGTTAGACATATTGCCCATCCAACTGGTCGTATTATTGAGCGACGTGAAGGGTATCAACCTAATATAGAACAGTTGATGCAACTTGCCGAAGAAACACAAACGGTAATGGAAATTAATGCTAACCCAAAACGATTAGATTTAAATGCTGCCACTGTTAAAAAATATCCAAATATTAAATTAACAATTAATACAGATGCCCATCATGTGGATCATCTTGATTTTATGAAATATGGCGTAGCTACTGCGCAAAAAGGATTTGTAAATAAAGATAGAGTAATTAATACAATGACGCGTGACGCTTTTAAAAACTTTATTAATAATAATATTAAATTACAGAAATAGAGGGATTGTATGAGACAAAAAACATTAGACGTCTTAGAGTTTGATAAAATCAAATCATTTGTAGCTTCTGAAACGATAAGTGATTTAGGACGTGAAAAAGTGTCTAAAATGTCTCCAGCAACTGATTTTGAAACTGTAGAATTTCAAATGAATGAGACAGATGAAATATCACAAATTTATAATAAACATCGTTTACCTAGTTTAAGTGGTTTATCAAAAGTATCACCATTAATTCACCGTGCTAAAATTGGTGGTGTGCTTAATGTTACCGAATTAAATGTAATTAAGCGGTTGATACAAGTACAAAATCAATTTAAAACATTTTATAATCAACTGCTTGAAGAAGATGAAGGCGTCGTAAAGTATCCAATTTTAAATGAAAGAATGAATCAACTACCTGTACTTACTGATTTATATCAAGAAATAAATGAAAAATGTGATGCTTATGATTTATATGATAATGCAAGTTATGAATTGCAAGGTATTCGAAGCAAAATATCAAGTACGACTCAACGTATTAGACAAAATTTAGATCGTATTGTTAAAAGTCAAGCTAATCAAAAGAAACTTTCAGATGCCATTATTACAGTGCGAAATGATCGCAATGTGATACCAGTAAAAGCAGAATATCGACAAGATTTTAAAGGGATTGTGCATGATCAATCAGCTTCTGGACAAACCCTTTATATTGAGCCCTCTTCCATTGTTGAAATGAATAATCAAATTAGTCGATTAAGAAATGATGAAGCAGTAGAACGTGAACGTATATTAACAGAATTAACAGGTTTAGTAGCTGCTGATGATAATAATTGTTTAGTGGCAGAGTCAGTTATGGGTCAAATTGATTTCTTAACAGCTAAAGCGCGTTATGCACGATCAATTAAAGGGACAAAACCTACTTTTTATAAGGAAAGAACGGTTTATTTACCTAATGCTTATCATCCTTTATTGAATAAAGATACAGTCGTAGCAAATACAATTGAATTTATTGATGATATTGAAACGGTTATTATTACGGGACCTAACACAGGTGGTAAAACTGTCACTTTAAAAACGTTGGGACTTATCATTGTGATGGCTCAATCCGGGTTACTCATTCCTACATTAGATGGCAGTCAATTGAGTGTATTTGAAAACGTATACTGTGATATAGGTGATGAACAATCGATTGAACAATCACTATCTACGTTTTCATCACATATGAAAAATATTGTAGAAATTTTAAAAGAAACAGATAAAAATAGTCTTGTTTTATTTGATGAATTAGGTGCTGGAACCGATCCAAGTGAAGGTGCTGCCTTAGCTATGAGTATTCTCGATCATGTGAGAGGTATTGGTTCGCTAGTTATGGCAACGACACATTATCCAGAGCTTAAAGCTTATAGTTATAATCGGGAAGGCGTTATGAATGCGAGTGTTGAGTTTGATGTGAATACGTTAAGCCCGACTTACAAATTATTAATGGGTGTTCCTGGACGTTCCAATGCCTTTGATATTTCCAAAAAATTAGGGTTAGGATTAAACATCATTAATAAAGCTAAAACAATGATTGGTACAGACGAACAAGAAATTAATTCAATGATAGAGTCATTAGAGAAAAATTCTAAACGTGTGGATGAACAACGTATTGAGCTTGAAAAATTATTAAGAGAAGCACGAACAACGCATGATGATTTGGAACGTCAGTATCAACAATATAAAAATTATGAACAAAAATTAATGGATGAAGCTAAAGATAAAGCAAATCAACGCATTAAATCAGCTACAAAAGAAGCAGATGACATTCTAAAAGATTTAAGAGAAATGCGAGATAAAAAAGGAGCCGACGTTAAAGAACACGAACTAATTGATAAGAAAAAACATTTAGAAGATCAATATGAAGCTAAATCCTTAAAACAAAATGTAAAAAAACAAAAATGGGATGATATTCATGTTGGCGATGAAGTTAAAGTATTATCTTATGGACAAAAAGGCGAAGTATTAGAATTAAGCGGAGAAAATGAAGCTGTAGTTCAAATGGGTATTATCAAAATGAAATTACCTATTGAAGATTTAGAAAAAACGAAAAAGAAAAAAGAAAAACCAACTAAAATGGTGACACGCCAAAATCGTCAAACTATTAAAACAGAATTAGACTTAAGAGGCTATCGTTATGAAGAAGCGGTTGGAGCTTTAGATCAATATATTGACCAAGCTGTATTAAGTAACTATGAACAGGTTTATATTATTCATGGTAAAGGTACAGGTGCACTTCAAAAAGCAGTTCAAAATCATTTAAAAAAACATAAAAGTGTTCAATCTTTTCGTGGTGGAATGCCAAGTGAAGGCGGATTTGGTGTTACAGTAGCAGAACTTAAATAATATAAAACTAGAATGTTGATTTTTTTAAATTTGACGTACAATAAAGCAAGGGTTTAATCTTAACACAAGTTTATGACAAGATTAATAAATAGTGATAAAGATGAGCAAGAGCAATGCAGATATATGGAAAGTCTGTTATAATTTGCTCATCATTTAATATTTAAGGAGGATTGGCAATTATGGCAATCGTAAAAGTTACAGATTCAAATTTTGATGAAAACATTCAATCAGGTGTTAAATTAGTAGATTTTTGGGCAACTTGGTGTGGACCTTGTAAAATGATCGCCCCTGTGTTAGAAGAATTAGCTGGAGACTATGATGGTAAAGCAGACATCTTAAAATTAGATGTAGATGAAAATCCATCTACTGCTGCTAAATATGAAGTAATGAGCATCCCAACTTTAATCGTATTTAAAGATGGAGAAGCAGTAGATAAAGTAGTAGGTTTCCAACCTAAAGAAAACTTAGCAGAAGTTTTAGATAAACATCTATAATATTTAGTACAATTATAAAAGAATGGGGCATTACATGTTATGTAATCGCTCCGTCTTTTTTATGTGAACGTCAAGTTAATGGAAAGGAGGAGACGGATGACCGACTACGAAGAAAAAATTAGAGATAAATTAAGTGTCGTCCCATTTGAACCAGGCTGTTATTTAATGAAAGATCGAAATGACCAAATTATTTATGTAGGTAAAGCAAAACGATTACGAAATCGACTACGTTCTTATTTTACTGGTGCACATGATGCAAAAACTACACGTCTTGTTAGTGAAATTCGCAACTTCGAATTTATTGTAACTTCAAGTGAGACAGAATCATTATTACTTGAGTTGAATTTGATTAAACAATATCAACCTCGCTACAATATTTTATTAAAAGATGATAAAAGTTATCCTTTTATAAAGATTACTAAAGAAAAACATCCACGTTTACTTGTGACTCGTACTGTAAAAAAAGGTACAGGAAAATATTTCGGACCTTATCCTAATGCATATTCAGCACAGGAAACTAAAAAATTATTAGATCGTATTTATCCTTTTAGAAAATGTGATAATATGCCTGATAAATTGTGTCTATATTATCATATCGGTCAGTGTATGGGACCATGTGTGTATGATGTAGATCAACAAAAATATGCACAAATGACGCGTGAAATTACTGACTTTTTAAATGGAGAAGATAAAACAATTCTTCATAATCTTGAAACACGCATGCTAGATGCTAGTGAGAAGTTAGATTTTGAACGTGCTAAAGAATATAGAGATTTAATTCAACATATTCATAATTTAACTAAAAAACAAAAAATTATGTCTTCAGATAATACAATTAGAGATGTTTTTGGATATAGCGTTTCTAAAGGTTGGATGTGTATTCAAGTATTCTTTATTAGACAAGGAAATATGATTCAACGTGATGCAACAATGATTCCTCTACAACAAACAGAAGAAGAAGAATTTTATACATTCATTGGACAATTCTATAGCTTAAATCAACATATTTTACCTAAAGAAGTACATGTACCGAAAAATTTAGATAAAGATATCATTCACTCTGTAGTTGATACAAGAATTGTTCAACCTGCGCGTGGAACAAAGAAAGAAATGGTTGATTTAGCTAATCATAATGCTGAAGTTGCACTAGAAAATAAATTTCAATTAATCGCTAAAGACGAATCTAGAACGATAAAAGCTATTGAAGAACTTGGTGAAAGAATGGGCATTCAAACACCGATAAGAATTGAAGCATTTGATAACTCAAATATCCAAGGTGTTGATCCTGTTTCGGCAATGGTAACATTTGTGGATGGTAAACCGGATAAAAAAGGATATCGTAAATACAAAATTAAGACTGTGAAAGGTCCTGATGATTATAAGTCGATGAGAGAAGTTGTACGCCGTCGTTATACGCGTGTACTTAATGAAGGTCTTCCATTACCAGATCTTATTATCGTTGATGGTGGTAAAGGACATATGTCTGGTGTCATAGATGTACTAGAAAATGAACTAGGTTTAGACATTCCTGTTGCTGGATTAAGAAAAAATGATAAACACCAAACATCTGAATTATTGTACGGTGCAAATGCTGAGGTTGTACCTCTAAAGAAAAATAGTCAAGCCTTTTATTTGCTCCATAGAATCCAAGATGAAGTACATCGTTTTGCGATAACATTCCATCGTCAAACCCGACAAAAAACTGGATTACAATCTGTTCTTGATACAGTAGAGGGTATAGGAAGTAAACGAAAAACAAAATTATTAAGAACATTTGGTTCCATTAAAAAAATGAAAGAAGCTAGTATAGAAGATTTAAAAGCTGCAGGATTACCTAAAAGGGTAGCTGAAAATCTACAATACGCTTTAAAAGAAGATTAATTTAAAAAAAGGGGTATGACTTTGAATTTCATACCCCATACATATAGAAAGAATGTTACAATATAGTTAACAAAAAGCTTATTTTTTTAAGAAAGTATGGAAGCGTTTTCTAAGTGAGAAATATTATCATTTTATAGTAGTTACACGATTATCATGTAATACTTGTATATCTCATTTATTCATCTTGTTTTTAATTATATTTACTTTTTTAAGTCATACTTGTAGTTATGAAAAATAATAATACTCAATCTAATAAAAAGTAGATGTTTGATTTGTTTAATTTTCAGAAAATTTACAATCATTATAACTATTATATTTTTATACATACAAGTACTAAATAAAATAGTAAATGCGTTTATAGTACTATCTTAAAAAGAAGCTATTTAAATTTATTATGTTTTATAACAGGGGGGACTTCTTTTGGCTAAGTCTAAAAATGAATTTTATCTTAGACGTCTTCATTCACTACTAGGGATTATTCCGATTGGTGCGTTTTTAATTGTTCATTTAATGATTAACCACCAAGCGACTCAAGGAGCTGAGGCTTTTAATAAGGCTGCAGGCTTTATGGAATCTTTACCATTTTTATTAGTAGCTGAACTTATTTTGATTTACATTCCAATTTTATATCATGGATTATATGGTATTCATATTGCTTTTACTGCTAAAGAAAATATCGGCCATTATTCATTATTTAGAAACTGGATGTTTGCGTTACAAAGGTTAACAGGAATTATTGCTTTCGTATTCATCTTTGTACACCTATGGCAAACACGTTTACAAAAACTTTTCTTTGGTAAAGAAATCAGTTATGACATGATGCATCAAACGTTACAAAATCCAATTTGGGTTATCGTGTACATTATTTGTGTTATTGCTGTCATTTTCCATTTTTCTAATGGTATTTGGTCATTCTTAGTAACATGGGGATTTTTACAATCTAAAAAATCACAACGTATTTTCACATGGGTTTCATTAATTATTTTCTTAATTCTGTCATACATAGGTGTGACTGCAATTTTAGCTTTTGCATAAAAAATGAAAGTAATAAAAGCATAGTTATAAAAAGAATTAATAGGTTAGTTTCAGATATATTTTAGGGGAGTGACAATTCTATGGCAGAGAAAAAAATTATTGTTGTCGGAGGTGGCCTCGCGGGGCTGATGTCAACAATTAAAGCTGCAGAACAAGGTGCACATGTGGACTTATTCTCAATTGTACCTGTTAAACGTTCGCACTCTGTATGTGCCCAAGGTGGTATTAATGGTGCGGTAAATACTAAAGGTGAAGGAGATTCACCATGGATTCATTTTGACGATACAGTATACGGGGGAGATTTTTTAGCGAACCAACCACCAGTCAAAGCAATGACTGAAGCTGCACCAAAAATTATCCATTTATTAGATCGTATGGGCGTTATGTTTAATAGAACAAATGAAGGATTGTTAGACTTTAGACGTTTCGGAGGTACACTTCATCATAGAACAGCATATGCTGGTGCAACTACAGGACAACAATTACTTTACGCTTTAGATGAACAAGTTCGTTCTTTTGAAGTTGATGGTTTAGTTACTAAGTATGAAGGATGGGAATTTTTAGGATTAGTTAAAGATAATGAAAATGCAGCAAGGGGTATTGTTGCTCAAAATTTAACTACTTCTGAAATTAAATCTTTCGGTTCTGATGCTGTTATTATGGCTTCAGGTGGTCCGGGTATTATTTTTGGTAAAACAACGAATTCAATGATTAATACTGGATCAGCTGCATCTATCGTGTATCAACAAGGCGCTAAATATGCAAATGGAGAATTTATTCAAATACATCCTACGGCAATTCCTGGTGATGATAAATTACGTTTAATGAGTGAATCAGCACGTGGTGAAGGTGGTCGAATTTGGACTTATAAAGATGGAAAACCATGGTACTTCTTAGAAGAAAAGTATCCTGATTATGGTAACTTAGTACCACGTGATATTGCAACACGTGAAATCTTTGATGTATGTATCAATCAAAAATTAGGTATTAATGGTGAAAATATGGTGTATCTTGATTTATCTCATAAAGATCCACATGAATTAGATGTTAAATTAGGTGGTATTATTGAGATTTATGAAAAATTCACTGGTGATGATCCACGTAAAGTACCTATGAAAATATTCCCAGCAGTACATTATTCAATGGGTGGATTATATGTAGATTATGATCAAATGACAACTATTAAAGGGTTATTTGCTGCAGGAGAATGTGATTTCTCTCAACATGGCGGTAACCGTTTAGGTGCTAACTCGTTATTATCAGCGATTTACGGCGGTACAGTAGCAGGTCCAAATGCAATTAAATACGTTGAAAATATCGAAACATCATATACTGAGTTAGATGACAGTATTTACCAAAATCGTGTAGATGAAGAACAAAAACGTTTCGACGAATTACTTAATATGCGTGGTACTGAAAATGCTTATAAACTTCACCGTGAATTAGGCGAAATTATGACAGCAAACGTTACAGTAGTACGTGAAAATGACAAATTATTAGAAACGGATAAAAAAATTGTTGAGTTAATGGAACGTTATCAAAATATTGATATGGAAGATACACAAACTTGGAGTAACCAAGCTGTATTCTTTACACGTCAATTATGGAACATGTTGCAACTAGCACGTGTCATAACAATTGGTGCGTATAACCGAAATGAATCTCGGGGAGCACATTATAAACCAGAATTCCCAGATCGTAATGACGATGAATGGTTAAAAACAACTTTAGCTGAATATCAAAGTGAATATGAAGCACCTAAATTCACATATGAACCTGTCGATATCAGTTTAATCCCACCACGTAAACGTGACTATACTAGTAAATCTAAAGGAGGTAAAAAATGATGGCTAACAATCAATCAGTAAAAGACACTCCAGAAGAATTACGTCATACAGATGAACAACATAATCAAGAAACAACACATAAAAAAGAAAAACACACGCAAAAAACAGTTAAATTGATTATTAAACGTCAAGATAATCAAGAAGCAAAAGCGTATGAAGAAACATTTGAAATTCCTTATAAAGAGAATTTAAACGTGATTGCTTGTTTAATGGAAATAAGACGCAACCCTGTTAATAGTAAAGGAGAAAAAACAACGCCAGTAGTATGGGATATGAACTGCTTAGAAGAAGTATGTGGTGCTTGTTCAATGGTTATTAATGGTCGTGCACGTCAAGCCTGCTCAGCCATTGTTGATCAATTAGAACAGCCGATTCGTTTGGAACCTATGAGTACATTCCCAGTCATTCGTGATTTACAGGTTGATCGTACAAGAATGTTTGATAACTTAAAACGTATGAAGGCTTGGATTCCAATTGATGGTACTTATGATTTAGGCCCAGGTCCACGTATTCCAGAAAAGAAACGTCAAACAGCATATGAATTATCAAAATGTATGACATGTGGTGTATGTTTAGAAGTGTGTCCTAATGTAACACGTAATAATAAATTTATTGGTGCGCAAGCTATTTCACAAGTACGTTTATTTGATCTACATCCAACTGGTTCAATGACTAAAGATGAACGACTGAATGCTTTAATGGGTGAAGGTGGTTTACAAGAATGTGGTAACTCTCAAAACTGTGTTAATGCATGTCCAAAAGGTATCCCATTAACAACGTCAATTGCAGCAATGAACCGTGAAACATCGTTCCATATGTTTAAATCATTCTTTGGTTCTGATCATCAAGTAAATTAAATATGACATATTTGCCAGCAAAGTAAAAACTTTGCTGGTTTTTATTAATAGGGAATTCAATACGTATATAAATGTTTATTTAGTAAAATGAAAATGAGCAAAAATATCAATTAATGAATGATTAGGTTTGTCTATGGTAAAATAAACGTATTATGTATTATAAGGATGAATGTAAATGAATAAACCCATTGGTGTCATAGACTCTGGAGTGGGAGGACTAACTGTAGCTAAAGAAATTATGCGACAACTTCCTAATGAGACAATATATTATTTAGGCGATATCGCAAGGTGTCCATACGGTCCAAGACCTGGAGAAGAAGTAAAAACTTTTACGACGCAACTTGCTAATAAACTGATGGAATTTGATATAAAAATGTTAGTCATTGCTTGTAATACTGCAACTGCAGTGGCGTTAGAACATTTACAGCAGTTATTACCAATTCCAGTTATTGGAGTCATTGAACCTGGTGCTAGAACCGCTATTATGACTACAAAAAATCAAAAAGTTTTAATTTTAGGTACTGAGGGCACGATTAAATCAGAAGCTTACCGCCATCATATTAAAAGAATAAACCCAAATGTCGAAGTATATGGGGTAGCATGTCCAGGTTTCGTACCCCTCGTTGAACAAATGCGTTATGATGACCCTACAATAACTAGTATTGTAATACATCAGACTTTAAAACATTGGCGTAACACAGATGCCGATACTGTTATTTTAGGCTGTACGCATTATCCATTATTATATAAACCTATTAATGATTATTTTGGTGGAAATAAAAAAGTTATTTCTTCTGGGCTTGAAACTGCACGTGAAGTAAGTGCATTACTTACGTTTAGTAATGAACATGCAAGCTATACGCAACATCCAAAACATCGATTTTTTGCAACAGGTGATACGGTTCATATTAAACATATCATTTCTCAATGGTTAAAATTAGATGTAGAAGTTGAACGTATAAAAGTAGATTAAATTTAAAACAGAATTGAAAGGAAGATTTAAGTGGCAGACATTGTTATAGCTTCTAACAACAAAGGTAAAATAAATGATTTTAAAACTATTTTTCCAAATGATAATGTTATTGGCATTTCAGAAATTATAAAAGACTTTGATGTTGAAGAAACAGGTACTACCTTTGAAGAAAATGCACGATTAAAATCTGAAGCGGCAGCTAAAGCACTCAATAAAAGAGTGATTGCCGATGATAGTGGTTTAGAAGTATATGCTCTAAATGGTGAGCCTGGTGTATATTCTGCACGTTATGCTGGTCTTGAGAAAAATGATGAGTCAAATATTGATAAAGTACTTAAAAAGTTAGAAGGTAAGACAAATAGAAAGGCACAATTTGTATGTGTGATTAGTATGAGTGCGCCAAATGAACCAACACATATATTCAAAGGAACTGTATCTGGAGAAATTACAACAGAACGTAAAGGTGATTATGGATTCGGGTATGATCCTATTTTTTATCTTCCAGAAAAAAACAAAACAATGGCTGAATTAACTACAGAAGAAAAAAGCGATGTGAGTCATCGTGGAAATGCAATTAAAGCTTTAAATGAATATTTGGAGCGTGAAAAATAATGTCTAAAATGTCTAAATGGTTAATTGTAAGTGATAATCATACAGAATCTGGAATTCTGTATGAATTATACGACTATCATAAAGACGCAGATATATGCTTACATTTAGGAGATTCTGAATTTAAATATAACGATACTGAATTGAGCTTGTATCAACGTGTAAAAGGTAATTGTGACTTTTATCCTGAATTTCCAAATGAAGACATTATTGAAAAGAACAGTGTTAAAGCATTATACACCCACGGTCATCTTTATGGTGTAAATCAAACGCGTATGCGTTTGGCTGAAAAAGCACAATCTCTTGGTTGTCAATTTGCGTTTTATGGGCATACACATATAGCTAAATATGAAAAATTAGGAGACGTCCATATTATAAATCCCGGTAGTATTTCACAATCGCGTAGTAATATAGAAGAAACGTACGCAGAACTACTTATAGAGGATGAAAGCAAAAAAGCTACGCTGAATTTTAGAAATAGAGATCATCAAGTCATTCAATCAATAGAATTTGAAATTAATTAACTATTAAAGGGCTAGGACTACAATGCAAGATAGTCTAGTCCTATCTAATTTCAAGTTTGGTACCAAACATTTAGCTATTTAGTTTAACTAAATAGCAACGAAAAAAGTATGTGATTAGTTGCAATTATACGTAATTAGTGGAAAATATAAACTTTTTTTATATTAAAGCTATTGCTAAATAAAACTTCTTTAGATATAATAATACTTGTGTTAAAAAATAATGTCCTGGTAGCTCAGCTGGATAGAGCAATGGCCTTCTAAGCCATCGGTCGGGGGTTCGAATCCCTCCCAGGACGCTAATAGCTTTTAATTAAGCACATTTTTATTTTAAGAACGCTGTAATGACGGCGTTCTTTTTATTTTGCCTATTAATTAAACATCATAGTCTATTAATTTTTAGGGACTTTTTAGGGACCCGAGTCCCCAACTACATTGCATTGATTATTTCTACTGCTTTTTGATTTTCTTCTTTATATTGTTCTTCCAATAAATGTGAATATACATCCGTTGTAACTGAAATATTTTTATGGCCTAATCTTTTTGAAATGTAATAAATAGAAATACCTTTTGCTAAAAGATAAGAACAATGTGTATGTCTTAACGCATGAGAAGTTATTTCTTTTATTCCTAGATCATTACAATATGCTTTTAATCTTTTATTAACTGCATTAATAGTTAAATTACCAAAAACACTACCGTCAATCGTTGCTGGTAACTTTGAAACAGATTGTATGATGAATTTCATATCATCTTTGCTTACTTCTACATATCTAGGAGATGAGTCAGTTTTGTGTTCATCTATATATATTTCATTTTTAACTTGATTAAGGTACTCTCTCTTTAAATTTAACGCACCACTAACACGACAACCCGTGCAAATCATAATATATAAAACTAACGAAGATGCATTATCTTTAGTTTTTAGATATTGTTTTAATTTCTCGTAATCTTCAAGGTTAATAAATTTACTATCTTCACTTTTGTTAGGGTTGCTTGCTTTATAATTCACTTTGAATGTAGGGTTTTTAGTTATTAAACCTTCATAAACTGCATCATCTAATGACGTTCTAATATAACCGTTTAATTTTCTGATTGATTCTTTAGAATGAGATTTAGAGAAATCATTTATAAAATTTTGATAGTGATACCTAGAAATATCTTTTAAAGGCTTTTTACCGATGCTATGTTCACTTATATGTTTTATAGCTGAAGCATATGATTTGTATGTTCTAGGACTTACAGTGGATAGTTTGAACGTTTCACACCACGTTTTAAAATATTCGCTCAATGTTAAGTTAGGTTGGTAGTCGATACCATTTTTTAATTCACTCATTCTTTCTAGTCCAGCAGCATCAGCTTCTCTTTTTGTTCTAAACCCTTTTTTACGATACCTTTTACCCTCATATTTAAATTCATATTGCCATTTTTTACCGTCATAACAACGTGTTTTCATATAATCACCTCAAAAAAGTAAAAAATAATAAGGGTAGGTGGACTACCCTAGTTATTAATTTCCATATTTATCTTGATAATAGTCTAAAGCGTCAAGTATTTGTTGACCATCATTACCATCATATTCTCCTTGTTCGATTTGATATTGAAGTTGTTTCTCACCTGAGGATAATCCATCACCAGTGTTATTTCTCCACTCTTGGTCTGGCATATTCATGTAAGGATTATTTGGATCTTAATTAGTATTTGAATCATTAGATTGAGAGTTATCAGATTGTTCGTTTACATCTTCTGGATCAATCAAACCATAATCTGTTCCTCCAGGAATATTTTCTTTATCCCATTCATATATTTCTTCTTTTGTAGGTTCATGATTATCAGATTGTTGCTGACCGTTATTAGCTTGTTGTGTTTGCTGTTGCTTTTGAGTTGCAGTTTCTTGTGTTTGTTGTTGAGATTGAACTTGTTCACTTGTAGCAGTTTCTTGTGTGTTTTGTTCTTCAGTAGAATTATCTTCTTGTGTAGATTGGTTATCTTCATTTTCTTGAAATTTCTTTTCTTCTTTAGACTTTTTACCCTCTTTGGATTTATTATCTTCTGATTTCTTTTCGGTTTTACTTTCCGACTTAGTATCAGAATTTTTGTTAGATGTGTCATCGTTACCACACGCACCTAAGATTAAAGCACTACTAAAAATTAAAACTAAAAACTTTTTCATGTATGTTTCTCCTTATTTATAAATTAAGGGTAGACAAGCTACCCCATAAATTAATCGTCTAAATGATCCACTGCATATTGTGCTTCTTCTTCTATAAACTTATCGCCAGAACTAGAAATTAATTGATTATAAATTACATCTTTAGACATATGCATTCCATCTGCGTAGTTTTTAGCTGAATTTAATGCTGCAGTTTGTTCTTTAAAAGCATTTTTATCTTCTTTGATTTCTGAACTATCTTCATTCATTTGTTTATCTACTTCGTTGACAAAGACTCCAGTACATGATGTAAGACCTATAATTAATAATATTAATAAAACTAAACAACCACCACAGCCCCAAAGCCAACCTTTTTACGTTTTTTCTTTTTCTTTTCTTCTTACTGTTTTTGATATTTCTGAAATTGTCTAAACTGTCTTTCTTCTTGTTCGTTATTAAATTTTTCTTCCATGATTTTTCTCCTATATGTAGATTAACCCTTTATATTCATTCATATTCTAAAGTGAATCGTCCACTTATTTATAGCACCGCCACCTTTAATATGTAATATTCATATATCTTTATATTCAAATACTCGGAATGACTCAAATTGAATAACATAATTAGCGTAACTAGTTTCAATAACCAAATTTATATACACTACAATTTCCTATAATGATTATTTTATATTGAGAATTATCTTACTAAAAAATATAGAAAGATTAATTAACTTCACATGCGTAATTATCCCCATCTCTATCAAATTTTGATGTATAGGCAGGGTGATTGGCAGGAACACCATTAGGGTGAACTTTTCTTAATGTAGTGCAATTAGGGAAAGTTTCAACGTTGCTAGTTGATTGTTCAGTATCGTTAGATTGACTATCATTTGGTAAAGAGTTATCGACTTGATTTTCAATAGCGTTGTTTTCATTGTTGTTAGATGTATTCATTTCTTTATTATCCTCTTTAAATGCTGAATCTAGACTCCATATACCAATTTTTTCAGCTTTTGCTTGTTCTTGAGATGATTCTAGAGTTTCTAAATATCTTGTATTAGGTGGATAAACATAAGCGATTTTTGCTAAACCTTCTTTGACTAAAATATTATTTAACATTTCCCCATCAACATATATATATGCTAATTTTCGATTATATTTATCTTCTTTTTGACCAATGTCAAACTCTATTTCTATATTTTTAGCATTATTTAATAATTCAGCTGTTCTATCAGATGCTTCTTGACCAAATGGTTGCTTACCAATTCTTGGATGTTTAGTTTCAGGTGTATCTATAAGTAAAAATCTAAATGTTTCGGTTTTTCCTTTATAGATAAACTTTGCAGTATCACCATCAACAGTAGAACTTAATTTTACAGGTATCTTATTCGTTGTACCTATGTCGGATTCATCATTATCTTTATCTTTTTCTTCAGATTTTTCAATACTATTATTTTGTGATACAGATTGTTCATTCTCATTATATTTTTTCTTACTTTCTTTTGAAGTATTATTTTTATTTGTATCTTCAGTTTTTTTAGACTTATTTTTTTCTTCACTTATTTTATCTGTATTATCGTTGTTATTATCATCTGAAAATATAGCAGAACAGCCACCAATCAATAATAAAATTAAAAAGATGATACCAAAACAGCCTAGGCAGCTTAAACAGCCATTAGTTTCTTTTTTATTTTGATTTACTTCCATTATGAGTACTCCTCAATTAGTTAAATTATTAAAATGACATTACTATTAAGTTATGTGTTTTAGTATTCATTAAACACTATTATTAGGAATAAAAGTTTATTAATTATAGATTTTGAATATCAGAAGGTAGATATTTATTTGTTGAATAAGTAAATAAATGATCATGTTAAAATGGTAAATAAAATATATAAGTTAAATTAATTATATTTAACATTTAAAAAAGAATATATAAATATACGTTTTAACTTTTATTGTTTGCTTTTTCTTAATTCAATTGATGCATCCTCATATTCATATTTTACGTAATAATTACTTTTAACAGCACCATCTTATCACCATTTAATTAAATTATTAGAATAAATATAATAAAAATATATACTTTTGGATTATATCATATATTTATATATTAAATATTTTTAAATATTTAATTTTGATAATCTAAAAAACTTTGACGAAATAGACATATTTGAATTCCTAACTGTAAATATGAATTTTTAAATTATACAGTTTTGATGATTTAAGTATAAGTTACGGAAAATGTCACAAGTATCTAAATAAACCCTTTATAGTAAAGATAACAAAACGATAGTTAAACAAAACGAAGCAAGCAATACAGTAACCTATCGTTTTAGAATTTTACCAATTAATTTCTAAGGAGTGTATGAAATGGAAGGTTTATTTAACGCAATTAAAGATACAGTAACTGCAGGTATTAATGGTGATTGGACAAAATTAGGTACAAGTATTGTTAGTATCGTAGAAAACGGTGTAGGTTTAGTGAGTAAATATTTAGGCTTCTAATTTAAAGATAATTATAAATAGTACAAAGGAGATAACAAACATGGATAAATTATTCGACGCAATCAAAAATACAGTAGACGCAGGAATTAACCAAGATTGGACAAAATTAGGTACAAGCATTGTTGACATCGTATCAAGTGGCGTAAGCATTCTAGGTAAATACTTAGGATTCTAATGTAATAATATTTAAAAATAAAAAAAGAATGGAGAAATTCAAATGACTAAATTAGTAGAAGCAATTAAAAATACAGTAGACGCAGCACAAAACCAAGATTGGACAAAATTAGGTACAAGCATTG
>NZ_KV814963.1:0-44271 GCF_001814125.1 Staphylococcus sp. HMSC072E01
GACATATTGTCATTCAGTTTTCAATGTTCATTTTTAACAATTACATTTATTTATTATATCAAATACTAATTATCCTTGTCAAGAACTTTTTTATTTTTTCTTTTCTTGAAGTTAATTAATATTTCAACAAATAATATCTTATAATAAATTGTTTTTATAATCAATGGTCAAAATTACACTTTTTTAACATTGTTTTAATCTAATTTACTTTGCGTTTTCAAACAATATCTTTTGTTTTTGACGACTTTTATATAATAGCAAGATTATTATTGAACGTCAATGGATTTTATAATATAAAATCGTTTAATATTTCACATCAAATGTATTCATTATCTTTAATGAGTATTTTTTATACCAAAATTCTATGATATGTTTTATTTAATATTTATCTTTTAAATTCTTTAATTACTTATAAACAAAAAAGCAATGACATTAAAGTCATTGCCTAACTTTATTCTTTGTTTTTACATTCTTCACACAATCCATAAATTTCCATTCGATGATGTGTTACGTCAAAGTTTGTAACGTGTTGAGCTAATTGTTCAATTTCATCCAATTGAGGATAGTGGAAATCTACTATTTTACCGCATCGTTCACAAATAACATGATAATGATTATGAGTATTAAAGTCGAACCTACTTGATGCATCTCCATAAGTCAATTCTTTTACAATACCTATCTTCTTAAATACTCTTAAATTATTGTAAATTGTCGCAACACTTATATTAGGAAAATCAGGTGAAAGTGCTTGATAAATTTCATCCGCTGTAGGATGTGTATGTGAGCTAATTAAAAATCTAACAATAGCTTGTCTTTGAGGCGTGATACGAACGCCTGACTTTCTTAATGCTATTATAGCTTGTTCAAGCTCATGTTCAATTGATTCTATTTCTGCACTCATCATTTTCACCATCTTTCTACTTTATAATTATTATTATCTTATTAATAATATAACTACTATCATACGGCATTGTCAATTATTCCATAAGTTTTATATTAATAGCCATCTTTTAAGTCTACTACGTTCTCACTTATTTCTTCTTTATTGAGAAAACGAGTTAGATTTCTTTCAAATATTTTCGTTGCTTCCTTTTTATTTTCTTTATCATTACCAGTTATATGTGCAGTAATTGTCACGTTATCTAAATCATAAAGTGGATGTTCTGATTCTAGTGGTTCATTTTCGAATACATCCAAGTAAGCATGACGTATTAATTTTTCTTTAAGTATTTCAATTAAATCGTGTTCTTCTACTATAGTTCCTCTTCCTACATTAATAAATAAAGTATCTTCCTTCATTAATTGGAAATGATGTTTGTTTAATAAATGATATGTTTCTTTGGTTTCTGGTAACGTATTAATTATTATATCCGCTTCTCCTAATAACTTGTCTAATTCATTTATCTCATATGTTTGATTAAATCCTTCTTTTTGTTTTCCTGTTTTACTTACACCTATTATTTTCAATTCGAAAGGTGTCAATAACTTTACAGTATCTTGAGCAATAGCTCCAGTACCTAAAAATAAAATTGTTTCATCCTTTAAACGTTTACCTGTCAAAGTACTATCATAAATATGCTTTTGTTGATTAATAAATGATGTTTCCATTTTTTTATGATCATTTAATATAAAAGTTAGTATATATTCTGAAAGTTGCTTTGATTGTATTCCTCTAGTATTGGTTAAAATTATTCCTTTATTCTTAATGTACTCTAATGGTAGATTGTTTACGCCTGTTGCATACCATGCAATCCACTTTAAATTCGGACAAGACTTTATAAATCTTTCATTAATCTCCCCGTCATATCCTATCAATACCTCGAGTTCTTTTTTATCATTATCTGGAATATTATCTGCTTTATCATAAAACGAAAATGAAATATCAGGATACTTTTCTATTAATTCATTTTCTATATTACCTAAACGTTTCAAGCTTACGATTTTCATTTATCTCACTCCAGTATTTGTTTTAATTCATCTATTTGTGTTTTAACTTTTACTTTTTCAATGATATTTGTAATATATCCCGCTTCATCTATTACAAACGTTGTTCTCACTATTCCCATATTTTCTTTTCCAAAACTTTTCTTCAAACGATATATTCCTACTGCATTCGATAACTTAAATTCATCATCAACTAATAAATCAAAATTCAAATGATGCTTCTTAATAAAGTTTTCGTGTTTTTTTCTAGAATCCCCGCTAATACCATAAACTTTAACTTTCATATCATTAAAGTATTGTATATTATCTCTAAAGTCACATGCTTCTGTTGTACACGTTGGTGTATTATCTCGTGGGTAGAAATATAATATTGTTTTTTCTCCCATAATGTTTTCATTAGTAATTAATTCTCCATTTTGATTCTCTAATTCAAATTTTGGAAAAAGATCTCCTATTTTTAACATCGTATCACTCATTTCTTCATATTATAATTATTATGTTACGATAGTAACGAATATTATTAAATAAGAAAGGTTGATACTCTATGAATTTCACTGAAAGTGAACGTCTTCAAAAGTTATCAAATGAATATATTTTAGGTGGAGTTAATTCTCCTTCACGCTCTTATAAAGCTGTTGGCGGAGGTGCTCCCGTAGTTATGCGTGAAGGTCATGGCGCTTATCTTTACGATGTCGATGGAAATAAGTACATTGATTATTTACAAGCATATGGTCCCATAATTACTGGCCATGCTCATCCTCATATTACTGAGGCTATCCAAGATCAAGCGGCTAAAGGGGTTTTATATGGTACACCTACTGAACTTGAAATTGATTTTAGTAAAAAATTACGAGCAGCTATTCCTTCATTAGAAAAAATTCGTTTTGTTAATTCTGGAACAGAAGCAGTAATGACTACAATTCGAGTTGCTAGAGCTTATACTAAAAGAAATAAAATCATTAAATTTGCGGGTTCTTATCATGGCCATTCTGATTTAGTATTAGTTGCTGCAGGAAGCGGACCTTCTCAATTAGGTTCTCCGGATTCAGCTGGTGTACCTGAAAGTGTTGCTAGAGAAGTCATTACTGTACCTTTCAATGACATTGAATCTTATAAAGAAGCCATGGCACATTGGGGAGATGAAGTAGCGGCTGTATTAGTAGAACCTATTGTAGGTAATTTTGGTATGGTAAAACCTCAACCAGGCTTTTTAGAAGAAGTTAACAACATCACTCATGAGCATGGAGCTTTAGTGATTTACGATGAAGTCATCACTGCTTTCCGCTTCCATTATGGCGCTGCACAAGATTTATTAAATGTTTATCCAGATTTAACAGCATTTGGTAAAATTGTTGGTGGTGGATTACCAATCGGTGGCTACGGCGGCCGTCAAGATATCATGGAACATGTCGCTCCATTAGGCCCAGCATACCAAGCAGGAACAATGGCAGGTAACCCACTTTCAATGAGGGCAGGTATTGCATTACTTGAAGTTTTAGAGCAAGATGGTGTATATGAAAAATTAGATGCTTTAGGTAAACGTTTAGAAGATGGTTTAAATAAACTTATTGAAAAACATCATATTACTGCGACAATTAATCGTATTTATGGATCTCTAACACTCTATTTTACAGATGAAAAAGTAACACACTACGAACAAGTAGAAAATTCTGATGGTGAGGCATTTGCAAAATTCTTTAAACTTATGCTTAACCAAGATATTAATTTAGCACCTTCTAAATTTGAAGCATGGTTCTTAACTACTGAACACACTGAAGAAGATATTGATCAAACATTAGAAGCGGCTGACTATGCCTTCAGTCAAATGAAATAATATTTAAAATTTAACGAACCTAAGAATGTCATTTCGCAAATATACATTCTTAGGTTTTTATATATGCGTATACTTGTATAATTTTATTTGTTGAGTGTATACTAATTTAAAAATACATTAAACTATAAACTTGTTATTTAAAGGAGCGTTGTATTTGAAATTAGGCGCACGTATACTTAAAACTGGAATTGCTATCATTCTCGCCCTTTTTATCGCTTCTTTTTTACCTGATAATGTTGGTTTGAAATCTGTAGCAGGAATAAGTGCTATTTTTGCAATGCAACCTAATATATATCGTTCAATGAAAACGATATCTGAACAAGCTACAGGTAATTTAATCGGTGCTATATTAGCAGTGATTATGGTAACCATTTTTGGTAAAAACATTGTGATTATGGGTATCACAGTCATTTTATTAATCGCCATTTTATATAAATTAAACTTGGCGCATGTAGCAACATTAGCAGGTGTCACTGCGTTAATCATTATGGGGCAACATACAGGATCGTTTTATCTTGTAGCTACATTTAGATTTATTTTAGTAATGATTGGAGTTTTAAGTGCTTCACTTGTAAACCTAGTATTCTTACCTCCAAAATTCGAAACTAAAATTTATCATAATGCGGTTAATATTTCTTCCGACATATTTATATGGTTTAAACTTGTGATTAATGATACTTCTGAATATCATCAGATAAAAGAAGATGGTGAACAGTTAGAATCTCGCATTATAAAATTAGAACAAATCTATGATTATTATCACGAAGAACGTACGTTTACAAGAAAAGCTGCTTTCCAACAAAATCGTAAAAAGATATTATTTAAAGAGGTCGTTGGAACAACTCGACAAGCTTACGAAGTATTAAACCGTATGGCTAGATATCAAAATGATTTGCATAATACAAATCATCATTTATTATTTCAAATTAAATTAGAGTTAGATTCGTTAACAGCGTATCACGAACAAATTTTAAAAAGTTTATCAAAAAAGGCGCGTTATAATGTAGATGATTTTGATAATCAGATTTTAAATCCTCAAAAGAAAAATCTTATGGATGCTTTTCAATATCAATTAATTCAAAATCCATATCAAGTAGAATATTCATATTCGAATATCATGCAAATTATCGCAGCTATTGAAGAATATCGATATCATTTAGAGCATTTAGATAGACTAAGATTAAGTTTCTTTACGTATCATCGTAATGACACAGATATTGAAATTCAAGATGAAGATTTTGATTTATAAAAATTAAATATCAATACTAAAAAAGACAAACTTAACTATCAAAGTTAAGTTTGTCTTTTTTAGTATTCATTATTTAGTTATAAATCTTGAATGCTATATAGATGTTCGTATTCACCTTTTTTAGCAATCAGTTCTTTATGTGTACCAGTTTCAACGATTTGACCATGCTGCATAACAATAATTTTATCTGCATGTGTGATTGTTGATAATCTATGAGCTACAATAAGTGTAGTTCTATCTTTACTTAAAACATCTAATGCATCTTGAATAATTGCTTCACTTTCTAAATCAAGTGCGCTTGTCGCTTCATCTAAAATTAATATAGGTGGATTATTTAAGAAAATACGCGCAATAGATAAACGTTGCTTTTGACCACCAGATAATTTTACGCCACGTTCTCCAACTTCAGTATCATAGCCATTCGGTAAATTCATGATAAAGTCGTGCGCATTTGCCATTTTAGCTGCTTCGATTATTTCTTCTTCAGTAGCATCAGGACGTCCTAATAAAATATTCTCTCTTACTGTATCAGAAAATAAAATATTGTCTTGTTGAACAAGTCCAATTTGATTTCTCAAGCTTCCTGTTAAATAATCTTTAATATTACGACTATCGATCAAAATTTCACCTTCACTTACATCATAGAAACGTGGAATAAGATTAATAAGCGTAGATTTACCTCCCCCGCTCATACCAACGAATGCTACTGTTTCACCTTTATTTATATTTAAATTTATATTTTTTAAAACTAAAGATTCATCTTCATTATATTTAAAGCTTACATTTTTTAATTCAATATGTCCTTCTTTTATTTCAATAGGTTGTGCACCTTTTTTATTTTTAATGTCATAGTCTTCATCTATTAATTGAAAAATACGATCCATAGAGGCGAAACTTTGCGTTAAAGTTGTGAATGAAGAAACTAAACGTCTTAATGGTCCGAATAATTGTTCTAAATATCCTACAAAAGCTGCTAAGGTACCTACTGTAATTGAACCAGTAATTGCTAAATATGACCCTACGCCAATAACAATGATAGGACCTAAATCTGTGACTGTATTAATAGCTGCAAATGAATAGGCATTCCATGAAGTATGTTGAAACGCTCTACTTAAAAAGTTTTTATTTTTTTTATCAAAGTTTTTCGCTTCATTATCTTCAATTGCAAAGCTTTTTATTACAGACATACCTTGAACACGTTCATGTAAAAATCCTTGTACTTCCGCTAATGCTTGTGAACGTTTACGTGTTAATTTTCTTAAACGTCCAAAGAAAAAATATACTGTAAAGATATAAAAAGGAAAAATAATAATTGCTGCAAGTGTTAATTTAATATCTAAGAAGAACATAATAGAAAGCGCAATAATAATCGTTACACAGTCTAACCAAATATTCATTAACCCAGTTAAAATAAAGTCTTTCGTTTGTTCTACGTCATTAATTACTCTCGATATAACTTGTCCCACTTGATTATTTGCATAAAATCGGGCACTTAAGGCTTGTAAATGGTCATACAATTGCTTACGAATATCATATAAAATTTTATTACTCGTCCATTGTGCTAAATATTGTCGAAGGTATTCAATTGGCGGGCGCACAATTAAAAATATAAATAGAGTAATACCTATCGCTATAGCAAGATGATGGAATTTTTCATTGGTGGTTAATGTACCATTATTAATTACACCATCAATCGCATATTTAATTAATAATGGGATTAACATTGGAATACCAAATTTTATAATCCCAATAATAATCGTTGCGAAAATACGATATTTATATGGTTTGACAAATTCTAAATATCGTCGAATCACACTGACTCCTCCTTAATTTTATTATCAAAAATTAATAGAGGTTGAACCCTCTATTCATAAACTCATTTATTTAAGAATAGGCAAGTAGTTTCAACCTCTTATTTATTACTCAAGTACTATAAACTAATTAATTACTATTTGCCTCAATTATGCTTAGTAATTACGAATTTTTTTATATCTTTGTTTCCATACTTTTATAAAGTCAGGAGCAAAAGGACCTTTTTTCTGTTCTATCCATTGTTGTAAAATGTCTACATTTCTTCTTAGTATTACGTCTATTTCATGAGGATAATTCATTTGTTTCATATGTTGTTCATATTCATCCTCATCTAACAAATGATATTTACCATTTGGATAAACTTTAATATCTAAATCATAATCAATATATTTTAAAGCTTCTTCATCACATACAAAAGGCGAAGATAAATTACAATAATAGTAAATACCATCTTCTCTAAACATGCAAATTACATTAAACCAATACTCAGCATGAAAGTACACGATTGCAGGCTCTCTAGTAATCCATGTACGTCCATCACTTTCAGTTACTAAGGTATGATCATTTCCACCAATGATGACGTGATCTGTTCCTTTTAAAATCGTTGTTTCAGACCATACTCTATGAATATTTCCATCATGTTTATAGCTTTGGATTTTTATATTTTCGCCTTCTTTAGGTATGGATTCTTTGACCATACTCCACACCACCTTTTAAAGTTTTTACAATTCGAATTATACCATATTTTTTTAAACTTCTTTAAAGAGATATAGAGAGATATTATATTTTTCTATTTACCAACAATAAACTCATAAATTTTACTCATTGATACTGGGAAAGAATAATCATCTCGATTTTCTAAATCAAACCATTCCATAAAGTCTGGTAATTGTGCTGAGTCAATATTTATATCTTCAATCACACTATAAACATTTAAATTCCAAGTTTTATGTGTAAACTGATGCTTTAATTGAAATATTATGTTCTCAGATAAAGTTAATGAATGGTTTAACTTATTTTCTAGTTTTTGAATCCCATTCGGGCTTTCAAACATTGGAAATTGCCACATACCATTAAGTAGCTTTTCTTGACGTTTTTCAATCAGATATTGACCTTTCTGATTTCTGACTAAAAAAACCTCCTGATTAATTATTTTCTTAGCTTGTTTTTTAGTTTTGATAGGTAAATCTAACGTAGTTCCTTTTCGAAACGCTTCACAATTTTCCTGTACTGGACAAAATAGGCATAACGGATTCTTAGGTGTACATATTGTTGCACCTAATTCCATCATTGATTGATTAAATGTACCCGCTTCTTCTTGTACAAAAGGTTCAAGCTCTTTTTCAAATGATTTTCTAGTAGATTGTAATTTGATATCACGATGGTCATTATTAAGTCGAGTCCATACTCTAAAGACATTTCCATCTACAGTAGCTAAAGGGCGATTAAAAGCAATACTCATTACAGCTGCTTGAGTATATGGACCTACTCCCTTTAATTCACCAAAAACTTTAGGGGATGATGGTACTTCCCCATTATAATTATGGTGTACTTCTTTAATTGCTGTATGAAAATTGCGGGCACGGCTATAATATCCAAGACCTTCCCAATACTTTAATACTTCATCTTCTTTTGCTTCACTTAACGCTTCAATTGTAGGAAATCGATGAATAAATTTATTGTAATAATCAATGACCGTTTTAACTTGTGTTTGTTGAAGCATAACTTCACTTAGCCATATATAATATGGATTAGTTGTTTCCCTCCAAGGCATTTCTCGTTGATTTTTCTCAAACCATGTCACAATATTATTTTTAAATGTCGTTTCATTTAACATTAAATTATCCTTTCTCTTACATAAAAAAATGTATAAGTTATAATACTTTCTAATATTTGATAAGTATCTTAATTTTGTTATTCTAATTTTTAGATTATAATATATATTAAATCAAGATGAAAAGAGTGAACTTTTATGGATACAGCCACTCATATTGCTATCGGCATTGGACTAACTGCTTTAGCTACACAAGACCCAGCAATGTCACATTCTATGACAGCTACTGCAACAACTTTAATTGCAGGTTCTTTAATACCTGATGGCGATACGGTTTTAAAATTAAAAAATAATGCAACTTATATTTCACATCATCGTGGTATTACACATTCCATACCCTTTACGATTTTATGGCCAATATTACTTGCTTTTATAATATATGTTATCTTTCCGCATGTAGATGTGACTCATATATGGATGTGGGCTCAGTTAGCGGTCTTTTTACATGTTTTTGTAGATATCTTTAATTCATATGGTACACAAGCACTTAGACCTATATCAAATAAGTGGATACAACTCGGTGTAATCAATACATTCGATCCAATTATTTTTTTAATATTATGTATAGGAATCACGCTATGGTTATTAGGCGTTCATCCATATCTAGTGTTCTTTCCAATTATTGGTATTTTAATTATTTATTATATTGTTAGATTTAAAATGCAATCAATAATCAAATCTCAAGCGTTGAAACACATTCATGATGAACATCATCCTGTGAAAATTTTTGTTGCACCTACTATGAAATTTATGGAATGGCGTGTAGCGATTCAAACTGAAAACTATGATTATGTAGGTAGAGCTTATGGTCGTAATATAACGTTTAGTGATAAAGTAAAACGTCAACAATTTTCACCCGATACACTTTTATGGCAAATAAAAAGTAATCCTGAAATAAGAACGTTTCTAAAATTCTCTTCTATCTATCGTTGGCAAATACGTAAACTTGATGATCAAACAACTGAGATACGATTGATAGATTTACGTTATCTAAATAAAGGACATTATTCTTTTGCAGCAATTGCACATCTTACTCAAGATCAAAAAATTGACCATTCCTATATTGGATGGGTATTTACAGAAGAAAAACTTCAAAAAAAATTGTACTCTCATTAATTCATTAACTTTAACTATAATTTAAACAACCCCTAGATGACTGATTGACAGTCATTTAGGGGTTATTATTATAACATCATAAAAAATATATGTTATTTATAGTGATTCACTCATATATTAAATATATTCATATTTCTTGTGGGCAACAAGTCGAGTTAAAATAAAATTGATAACTCCAATTAATACTAAAAAAGCAATAAAATAAATATGATACACAATATTGTACATATTTACAGATCCAAAAACAATTGAAGATGATAATCCGTCAATCAAATAATACAATGGATTAATTTTTAATATTTGATCAATCATATTTGCCTTATTATTAGGTATAAAAATGATAGGTACTAAAAAGAATAACACAATTATTGCTATCACATAAAATTTAAATACTTTTTTACTTATTAAAGTCAATAAACCTAATGTTATTGATATAAAAACAATAAATATAATCGACATTAGTATAAAATAAACAAAAGAGATCACCGATGTTTCAAGGTTTACTGGCTTAAAGATTGACGTAATCAATGATAAAACACAGATAATTATAGCCCCTATCAGTGCATTAAGGATGGGCGTAATAATAGGTGTGAGTTGAAATGATTTAGCAATAAGATAATCATAATTATATAATTTGAATGATTTATATATAATATAAGCAATAGTTACAAAAGTATAGAACGCAATTATTCGATATATCCATTGGGCTTTTTCAATTTCTTCTGTATTAAAAAAATACATCACTCCAATTATGATACTAATGATAATTAATTGTATTAAAAATAAAATCACATCATATTTCCAAGTCTCTTTTACTTTTGCTTTAGCTAAATGTAAAAGAGATGGAAAATGTTTAAAATATAATATTAACTTATCTATCATGTTTACACCTACAATTCGATATAAATCCATTTACTATTTTTCATATCTGCAATTAAATATCCATTATTTAATTTTGAAATCCATACATTACCTTTAATATTAAATTTACGCTCTAATTTTGATTTATCTACTATAGGAAATACAAAACCAGTTAACTTATCCTCATCATTAAATAACATTTTAATAGGTTGTTGTGTAATAGGCACCACAAATCGTTGATCTTTTTCAGGAACAAGTGTCTTTTTCACTTGCTTATGTGGTTTATGTAATTGAGTATTAAAATAATCAACATACTTACTGTAGTTTGACTTCATATAAGGCGCTAAAGTACTAAATTTATGCGTTTCATATAATGCAGCAGGATTAAAATAATAAATTTTGTTCTTACCTACTTCATATGTATCATCATCGACAATTAAGCGATATTTTGAAGCACTTTCTCCAGTAATCGTCACAAAAGAATATTTTGGCATTTCAATATCTTGATGATTTGATAATGTCACTTCATCATGTAAAACAATTCCATAAGAAAGTTTATTTTCAAAAGGATCCGTGTCTTGATTTTGAACTTTCTTCTGAGATTCGTTGATAGGAATTTCAATTTTTCCTATATTATTCACTACTAGTGTGCCAAGTAACACTAAGACGATTAACGTTGAAACTAAAAGCGTCCAAAATTTAACTATAAAATCCGGAACTTTAACATGTTTGTATCGTTCGACTCTTTTAAAGTTATAACTCATTTCCGGCAATCTACTTCTACTTTTCTTCCAATCTAAATCAAAATTCTTAAGTGTTTCTTCATCGTCGATACTTAATCTATCTCTTTCATGATCATTAAATACCGGTAAAACGTCATTTAAAGACCCTTCCATACGCACTTGTCCGTGAGAAATCCAAGTAACATAGTTACTCACTTGAGATATTTTAGAAATATCATCGTCTACAAATATAATTGATAAGTCATTAGACACATAGTCTTTTGAAAGTTGTTTTGCCTTATTTAAAAACGCTTCATCAAGATATTCGAGAATATGACTTAAAATAATAATTTCTGTTTTACAAACTCTTGCAACACTTAAAATCAATTGCGCATACTCAGAGTGACTAAGTTTATTCACTTGAATCGAAGATTTATCATCTAAATGCGCATATTTAATAATTTGATCGACAATATGTGAAGACGTCTTGTAATTAAATAAGCATTGTGTTTCTTCAATATAACTTTTAACAGACATATTTAATAAATGTTTGTTTTTTATATCTCCATAATAAATACTTGCTGATTGTACAACTTTCCCTCTATCAGGTGCAATATCTTGGGCCATAATTCTTCCAATCAATGTTTTGGATGAACCAGGTTCTCCTATGAGTGCAAGGGCTTCTCCTTGATAAATGTGTAAAGATATTTTATTTAATTCTATGTCTTCCGCGCCATATCCAAACGGCAGATACCACTTTCTATTCTTTTGGTTTCTATAGTATTGTGTAACATTTAATAATTTTAAAACGATTGAACTTCCCATTTGTGTTACATCCTTCTAAATTTTTAATAATGCAATGGGTAAACCCTCTTCAGGATTCGTACTATTTATTCTATAACCCCAAGCAAAAACCCCTTTTAAACGTTCAACTTTAAAGTATTGTTCACTACCATCATTTAATTTATATATTCTACCTATGTTAATTTTAGAACGATCGACTAAATAACTCTCAGCTACAATGACTTTGCTTTCATAAACATCATATTCATTCATTATGCCATTCATTTCAGCTTTACGCATTTTTTCTTTACATAATTGTATTGCATGTCTCAATTCCTGTTCAGACATTTCACTTAATCTTTTGTCACTCATCTAAAATACCACTTTCTGCTAATTTAATTTTTATTTTATCATAATTATATCCTTTTCTCATAAGTGCTTCTATTGTTTTCATTTTTAAAGTATTACCGTCATGTTTACGACGTTGTTTATTATAAACTTTTTCTAAATCCTTTTGTAATAAGTCATCTAGCACTTCTTCGTCTTGAGCAAAGTCTAACTCATTAAGTACATATTGTGCAGTTTCTATTGTATATCCTTTTTGGATTAAGCTATGCATTACTTTTTGCTTTACTTTAACAACAGGACCTTTTTTAGTTTTCATTATTTTTTTAGCAACATGAATGATAGATTCTATAGGTTGCTCTTCTTCATATCGTTTAACATATCTATCTATAATATTAGGTTCTACTCCAACTTGGTATAGTTTTTGTTTAAATACTTCAGGTCCTTTATCTGTTGTGTTAATCATTGTATTTTTTAAACTTTCAGCGTAATCTTCATGATTAATATATTGCTCTTTATAACAATATTCAATCACTTTTTGTACTGCCATTTCATTAATACCATTCTTTTTCAAATAATCACTAACTTCTTTTTCAGTTCGTTTTTTATATGATAAATATTGTATTGCCATATTAATCCCTAGACGATAGTGTTCGTATTTTTGAATTTTTTCCATTTCTGCAGCATCTATCATTTGGTTCTTTTTCAAATTGAATTTAACGAGTGTATCTATATCAATTCCCATTTCAAATGCTTCATCAAGAAAGAGATTAAATCGTTCTTTATTATTTTTTTGAACTTCTATTTTAGTAATTTTCGGCATCATTATTCTCCTCATACTAATTAAAAATTGTATTTTAATAATATATTTATTTTATAACAGAAAATCTAACACATATAGTATTTGATATTAAAAAAGAGCGAAATGGAAGTTTATTTATTCTCATTCTCACTCTTAGTTTATATTCAATTAAATTGTTATATTACTATATTAATAATTATTAAGTTGCGATAAGGCTTCTTGATATTGACTGTCAGAAATATAATTCTGTTGTCTCATTTTTTCTAAATTCACTTTAATTCGATTCTTGAAATTATTTGATACGTTATTAATATCATATACACTTGGGGCATTAACTTTACTTGCTAGCATTGCACTTTGTAATACAGTAATAATCGGATAACTACTATTATTTTGATTTGTAGTTGCACCAAAATAGTAATTTGCTGCACTTTCAATATCATATTGATTATTACCATAGTAAATATTATTCAAATAAAAACTTAATATCTGATTTTTACTGTATTGCTGTTCAACTTTATGCGCGACAAATAATTCTTTTAATTTACGTGTAAATGAACGTTCATTATTGTAATAATAATTTTTTACAGTTTGTTGAGTAATGGTGCTCCCACCTTGTACATCTTGTTCACTAATCGTTGAAAATAATGCACGTGTTGTCCCTTTTATATCGAATCCATGATGTTTAGAAAAACGTTCATCTTCCATAGATATAAAGGCGCCCTTAACATAATTCGGCATATTGTCTGATGATACAAAATTACTCTTATTTTCAATCGTTTGTAAATCATCGACATTCGCTCTAGATGATAAAAAATACATTAATCCAGTAAACAAAGCAACTATAATAATAAATATAATAAGCATTCTTAGAAAGAACCGTTTACTTTTCTTCTTTTTCGGTGGTGAACCCACAGGTTGATAATAGGTATTATAATGAGGCTCATTTTGATCATAAGTTGTTTTCTCTTTTGGATAGTTATCTCTTTGTCTTCTTTTCATGGGTTTGCTCCTTTACTTAAAGGTCACTCTATAATTGAGAGTTTAACAATAAGTGTTATTTTTATCTATATAAACAATCAAAAATCAGTCTCAAGGTGTATCATTGATTTTATATCGCTGAAATTTCCAAGTTACTTTGAAGAAGATAGAGAGGAATTATTTAAATTTGGATAAGAAGATTTAAAAAACGATATTAAGTTCATCAATATATACATTCTTAAAAGTAACATTTAAAACATATTTTCTCCATTTCTAGAAAACAAGGAAAACAAATCAATCAGATGCTTATGAATTGACACGATTTATAATGATACATTCTCAGTTTCATTGAAGCCTATCCAGAATACAGTTACATTGTAATTCAATCATCGACTATCAACACATTAAAAATGCCTGAGACAATTACATATGTCTCAGGCTCAAATATAACTTTCAAAAAGTTATTTTAAATTAATCATTTAATTTTTTAACGATTTCTCTATTGAAATCATCTAAATCATCAGGTACACGACTTGTTACAATATTATTATCGACTACTACTGATTCATCAACAACATTGGCACCTGCATTTGATAAATCTTTACGAACATTTAATACTGCAGTTAAAGTGCGACCATTTAAATCATCAGTATCAATTAAAACTTGAGGTCCGTGACAAATAGCAAATGTTGGAACATCATTTTTAGTAAAGTATTTTGCAAATGTTCCATAACGTCCTTCTGCATCTCCACGTAAATTATCTGGAGAGAAACCACCAGGAATTAATAATGCATCATAATTTTCTGGTTTAGCATCAGCAATACTTACATTTACTGTAACTTTTTCGCCATGTTTCCCAACAACTTCAGCGTTCGCAGTATCTCCAATAACTTCAGTTTCAAATCCTGCTTCTTCTAATGCTTCTTTAGGACTTGTTAATTCTATATCTTCAAATTCATCAGCTAAAATAATTGCTACTTTTTTAGTCATAACCAAAATCACCTTTTCTTTCGTTTTATTATATTTAATATATAGACAAATTTAAGATGGTTTAAACATAAATATTAAATTTAGTTAAAAACTTTTTCATACTCCACAATTACTTAGAAACTAACTTAACTTTTTCTTCTAATTGATCTAATAATCCAATCCATTCATCAATATCTTTTACACTTACTTCATCAGGATTAACGTGGTCAATATCTTCTAAAAATTTAGACAATCTTGTTTTAATTTGTTCAATAGTTTGTTTTTCATCCATCGGAATTTAACTCCTTATATATAATATTTTTAGCTTTTATTCATAACTATCCTAACAAAATTTGACAAAAAGAGATATAATTCTAATAATATTTATTGTAATTTTATAAAGAAGAATGTTTTAAAAGTTTAGGAGTTTTTATAATGACAACATCAAAAATTAAACAAGCAATCTCAATTTATAATGATCCATGGGAAGCTTATAATGATATTAAACAATTCGATCAACTCACTTTGAGTAATGTAGAATTTACTACAACAAATTTATGTAATATGAGATGTAGTCACTGTGCAGTTGGTTATACATTACAAACAAAAGATCCTGATCCATTACCTATGAATCTTATTTATCAACGTTTAGATGAAATTCCCAATTTACGTACTATGTCGATTACAGGTGGAGAACCTATGTTTTCAAAGAAATCTATAAATAATGTTGTTAAACCATTATTAAAATATGCGCATCAAAGAGGCATATATGTGCAAATGAATTCTAATTTAACGTTACCTCAAGATCGATATCTAGAAATTGCTGAATATATTGATGTCATGCACATTTCTCATAATTGGGGTACCATCCAAGAATTTGCAGAGGTGGGCTTTGGCGCAATGAAAAAACAACCTCCTTTAAAAGCAAAGTTAAAATTATATGAACAAATGCTAGATAACGCTAGTACATTATCTGACCAAGGGATGTTTGTTTCAGCAGAAACAATGTTAAATCAAAATACCCTACCACATTTAGAAAACATACATAAAGAAATTGTTAATGATATGAAGTGTAGTCGTCATGAAGTTCATCCTATGTATCCAGCAGATTTTGCAAGTCAACTCAATGTATTATCATTAAAAGACATGAAACAAGCTATTCATCATTTATTAGACATTCGTGATAAAAACACTTGGATGTTATTTGGTACTCTCCCAATCTATCCTTGCATAAACGATGAAAATGACCAACTTTTACTTGAACGATTAAGAAATGAAAAAAATGTTACTGTTCGAAATGACCCAGATGGCCGTAGTCGCTTAAATGTAAATGTATTTAGTGGGGACGTTATTGTAACAGATTTTGGTGATGAAAACGGAACAATTTCTAATATTAAAAATGATAAGCTCACAGATGTATTTGATGCTTGGTTATCAACAGATTTAGCAAAATCTTTAAATTGTCATTGTGAAGCTTTCCAATGTTTAGGACCAAATGTATTAGTTAAAAATATGTATTATCCAAATACAAACTTTAGAGAAAATGAAATCGAAATGCACACTGAACATCGTTTTCAATAAAATTAAAAGAAACTAGGACATAATTTCTAGCAAAATAGCCAGTAAATGAGTTTATTATAAATTCATTTACTGGCTTCTTTCTTTATAATACTGCGTATTATTGGCTCGCTTTCTTAGGGGATAGCTTCAGCCTGTAGTCTTCAGCTTATCCTATTGTCTCAAGAATCTTGCCAAAATACTTTGTATTTATATGTAATTTTACGTTGAAATATTTTAAAAAAAACAAGGCCCTAAGGCTCTTTCGTATCATTTAATGCCAATACATATAATTTATATCATATGTATTGACATTTATTATAAATCCTAAATATTTTCTATGTGCTGCGCTTCAGATAAAAATTCAATCGTTCTTTTACTGTCTTCGCGTCGTTCTTTTCTTCGTTGAACACGTTTTGGTGCCCCTTCATAGAACCACTTTTCTATTTTTGTTTCAGGGTACACCTTAGGAATACGTGTTGGTTTTCCATTTTTATCTAGGGCAACAAATGTTAAAAAGCTCAATGCTGCTAAATGCCTTTCCTTATTTATCACATCTTCAATAATAATTTGCACACAAATTTCCATTGAACTTGACCCTGCGTAACTTACCATTGCTTCATAAGACGTAATATCCCCTGTTTTTATAGGCCTTAAAAAATCCACCGAGTCGGTAGAAGCAGTAACCACTTGTGCATTCGCATGTTTCATAGCTGTAATTGCAGCTATTTCATCAATATTAGCCATCAATGATCCACCAAACATTGTATGGTGATGGTTAGTATCTTGAGGAAATACTTGTCGTGTTTTAATACTTTTTGATTCAGACATAGATTTTTTATTAACTTGAGAATTTGACATACTTTATTTCTCCTATTCCTAATTTAAATGAGTTATTGTGCCCAATTCCCATTTTCGAAAACTAATTCTTTAGAGCCGTCTTGTAAAATACCATATATCGTTAGATCTGAACTTCCAATCATAAAATCCACATGAACATTAGAATCATTTAACCCACTTGCTATTTTTTCTTCAGTAGACATTTCTGTGCCACCTTTAATATTAAACCCGTAGGCTGAACCAATAGCAAGATGACAAGATGCATTTTCATCAAATAAAGTATTATAAAAGATAGTATTACGATTTGAAATTGGCGAATCATCTGGAACTAGAGCAACTTCTCCTAATCGCTTAGAGCCTTCATCTGTGCTAATTAAATCTTTTAAAACTTCTTCACCTTTTTCTGCTTTAACATCGATAATTTCACCATTTTTAAATGTTAAAGTGAATCCATCAATAATATTACCATTATAACTTAATGGTAATTTATTAGTTACATAGCCATCTACATGATTTCTATCTGGTGCAGTAAATACTTCTTCCGTTGGGATGTTAGCAATAAATGGTTGTTGATTTCCATTTACATAGCTTGTTGCATCTTCCCAAATATGTCCTTTTGGTAGTCCTACTGTTAAATCAGTGCCTTCAGACATATAATGTAATGCCTTATAATTTTTTTCTTGAAGTTTATTTGCATGTACACTTAGAGATTTCACATGTTGCTCCCAATTTGTTATTGGGTCATTTCCATCCACACGTACAATTTCGAATACTTCATCGATAAATTGACTGTATGCTTCTTCTTCAGGCAAATTAGGATATACACTTTTTGCCCATGCTTTAGATGGAAATGCAGCTACTACCCATGGAAATGCATTTTTTTGGCTACCTTCCATATACCCTTTGAATGCTTGTCCATAATTAAACTGAGACGCTTTTAATTTTTCTGCATCAATGCCATTTAATAAATCTGGATCACCGGAAATAAGTGCTAAATTCGCTGCTCCTCTACGAGCATAATCCATACGCTCTTCAACATCATAAGCTTTAACAGCATGATTTTCAAAATAATCAACAGCTTCATTTTCATATTTTAAGCGTTCTAAAATAGGATCTGAATATACCACTCTTACATCTGAAGCGCCTTCTTGATAGGCTACTTCGACAATTAAGCGCGTTAAATCTATAGTTTCTACAGATGTTCTGATAAATACAGGCTGATTTTGTTGAACGTTCATACCTACTTTTACTAATAATTCTGCATATTGTTTTAATTTGTCTTGATAATCTTGATTGGCCATTTAAATTCTCCTTACTCGTGACGTAAATTACCTAATTCATCAGCAATTGCTGTAATTTCACTTGGTGAAAATGAATCTTTAGACATAACAAAATCATGAATATCTTTAATATCCTTTGTATCTGTATCTTTAAATTTTTCTGGATTAATTAAAGATTGATTTACAATATTTAATTTTTTTCGAATATTTTTAATCATTTGTTCATTATTCTGTGCCATTTGTTTCACCTCTTTATGATCATATTTTATCAAAGTATAAAAATTTATTAAACTTTTATAGAAATTAGTAAAATTATGACTTTATAAATGTTAAAAATAACTATAAAATAGTTTATATATTAAAGTTTGGAGGAGTACAAGATGGTAGATGTAGCTTTTGTATGTCTTGGAAATATTTGTCGTTCTACAATGGCTGAAGCAATCATGCGTCAACGATTAAAAGAACGCGGTATTTCTGATGTTATTGTACATTCTAGGGGTACTGGACGTTGGAATTTAGGTGAACCTCCTCATCAAGGTACTCAAAAAATTCTGAAACAACACCATATCCCTTTTGATGGTATTATTAGTGAATTATTTGAACCTGATGATGATTTTGATTATATTATCGCTATGGACCAAAGTAATGTGGATAATATTAAATCAATTAATCCCAATCTTAAAGGTCAATTGTTCAAATTGCTAGAATTTAGTAACATGGAAGAGACTGATGTGCCTGATCCTTATTACACAAATAATTTTGAAGGTGTATATGACATGGTACAATCATCTTGTGACAATTTAATAGATTTCATCGTTAAAGATGCTAATTTGAAAGAGGGGTAACTAAAATGGAAAACAAATTTGTTCCAGGTATTATTATTGGTGCTATCGTTGGTGGAGCTGCTACTTTAGCAGATAAATCAACACGCAATGCATTAGTACAATCATTCAAAGACATTAAAGAAGGTAATCGTTCTCGTAAACCTTCTAAAATTACTTCAATTAAAAATGAAGTATTGTATTGGAAAGATACGATCGAAGAAATTCGTCGTAATAATCCAGAATTAGAAAAATCAATTAAAGATGCTAAAGATACATTTGTAAATCGTAAAAACAATCGTCTTAGCTAATCAAATATAATTGACAGAAAATAAAGGCAAAATTCCTTTTTACTTAGGTAGTTTTGCCTTTATTTTAGAATTAATTTTTAAGGAGACGTCTATGTCAAAAAAAAATCAATCAAACTCTAAGTACCTTAACTCTATTAAGGAAAAAGAGACAGAAAATAAAGAGAAAATAAAGGTTGATCGTACATACGTAGAACCTCAGGAATTTCAATCAAAGAAGCCTAAAAAAGATAAACAAGTTTTTTTCGTTTCTAGATTGAATAAACCTGCAAAATACACTAAAGATTCTAATTTTTTATCTTATCTTATTTATCGTATTGGTAAAGATGATGCTTCAGGTTTAGCGGCTCAAATGACGTATCACTTTGTATTAGCTTTATTCCCAATGTTAATCTTTTTATTAACTTTATTACCATTATTCCAAATTGATCCTCAGCAAATTAAAGACTTAGTTAGTCAAAATGCTCCTGCTGAGACTGCTGACGTTGTTACTAAAATTTTTAAAGATATTACAAGTAACTCTAGTGGCAGCTTATTATCAGTTGGTTTGATTTTAGCTATTTGGTCAGCATCAAATGGTATGACAGCAATTATGAATTCATTTAATGTTGCTTATGATGTTGAAGATGCTCGTAATCCTATTGTTCTTAAATTATTAAGCATTTTGTTTACAATTGTTATGGCTATTGTATTAGCTATAGCTCTAACATTACCTACATTTGGTAATTTTATTAAAGATCATCTATTTGGTCCGTTAGGTTTAGATCAACAAGTCGCTTGGATATTTGATTTAGTGCGTATATTGTTACCACTTATCGTTATTATTATTTTATTCTTAACATTATATTCAGTAGCACCTAACGTTAAAACTAAGTTTAAATCTGTATATCCTGGTGCAATCTTTACTTCTATTGTATGGTTATTAGGATCATTTGCATTTGGTTGGTATTTATCTAACTTTGGCAACTATTCTAAAACATATGGTAGTCTTGCTGGAATCATCATTTTATTACTATGGATTTATATTACATGTTTTATTATTATTATTGGTGCTGAAATTAATGCAATTATCCACCAAAGACATGTGATTAAAGGTTCTACACCTGAAGAAGCTGCCTTAAAACATGATGATAATAATGAAAATCACTACAATGAAAATACAAAATATGAATACGATTCTACAGCATCATCTAAATATGAAAAAAATTATGATGTGGATCCTACACCAAATGACACACATAGTAAACAAGAATCTTTTGTTGATAAAATTAAAGATAAATTTGATAAAGATAATAATAAATAGCTATAGAAAAGAAAATATCTAACAAAAAAACTCCTTATGAGATAGTCATTTTTAGACCTCTTTATAAGGAGCTTTTTTATTATTGAATTAAATTATGTTGGAATGCATAAATAACCGCTTGTGTTCTATCTTGTACCTCTAGTTTACTTAAAATATTACTCACATGTGTTTTTACTGTTTTAATTGTAATATGTGAAGCACTGGCAATTTCTTGATTAGAATAGCCTTTAGCAATTAATAACAATATTTCCATTTCACGTTCAGTGAGCATTTCATATAATTCTGCTTTCTTCTTCATTCTATTTCTCATTTTTACTAAAACTTCTGGCTCAAATACAGATTCTCCACGATATGTTTTTCTAACTGCTTCTGCAATATCACTTGCACTTGTCGTTTTTAATATATAACTATCAACCCCTGCATCAAGTGCCCTATATACTTCTTTATCTTCTATAAAACTTGTTAACATGACTACTTTGATATGAGGCAAATCTTTTTTTATTTGTGTCGTCGCTTCTACACCGTCCATATCATTCATTAACAAATCCATTAAAATTAAATCAGGATTTAACGTATGTGCTTTTTCAATTGCCTCTTTTCCTGATGATCCTTCTCCTACTACTTCAATATCAGATTGAGTAGATAAATAACTTGAAATACCAATTCTAACCATTTCATGATCATCTACAAATAATACTTTAATCGTCATATTAACCCTCCTCTTTCGTTAAAGGTGCTTTTACCTCTATTCTAGTTCCTGAATCTGGTAGAGATACGATATGAAACGTTGCACCTATTTCTAATGCACGTTCTCTCATATTTTTCAATCCATAACTTTGTTCTACTTTTTCATCTACGTTAAAACCTTTACCATTATCCTGAATTCTTAATAATAAATAATCTTGATGATTAAATAATTCTACTGTCACTTTAGTTCCATTAGAATGTCTTAATGTATTTGAAATTGCCTCTTGTGTAATTCGAAATAGATGATCTTCAATTCCTTTAGGAACTTTAAAATCTTGTATATCATAAATGACTTTCATAGGTACTTTCTTTTGTAAATCAATGACTAAATCTTTAATACCTTCCCCTAATGATTTATCTTTGAGTCCTAAAGGTCGCAAATGTAGTAATAGCGCTCGCATCTCTAATTGAGATTCTTGTATCATTTTCTCAAGTACTGGAATTTGTTGATTAAGAGGTGGTGCTAGTTCTGTTTCTTTTATCGCTGATAGCATCATACTTGCTGCGAAAAGTTGTTGACTTACTGAATCGTGTAGTTCCCTTGCTAAACGCTGACGCTCATCTTCTATGATTTTTTTAACTTTAATGTCATTCATATTGTAGTTTTCATTTGTTAAATTTTGAGTTTTAATTCTTAATCTCTGTAATTCTTGATTTAAAGGCACTAACATTTGATAAATATCAATCGTTTCATTATATAGTTCTATGTTTTTATCATTAATCCCTACCGTTTCACCTTCAATGGCATGTTCAATTTGATTCTTTATCCAATCATTTTGCTGATTTATTTTATAAGCTAATACAGAGCCAACGATAATACAAAGTAAAATAATCACTAAATTAAGAAATAGAAACACAGGTATACCAAATATTTGAGTATAGAACATTCCTTGAAAATATATAATATTTACAAAAACTTTATCTATAAATAAAAACACAGTTAGCATGCTATACACTAAAATAAGCATGGATCCTATTGCTCTTAAATAGTGATTCATCGATAAATCACCTCAACATCACCAATAAATGTTGATACATATATATTTACACTATAATTTTCTTCTTTAGGTTTTTCTTCTACTTGAACATGATTATTTTCTACTTTATATGCTTCTCCATTTATATAAGCTGTACCATAAAATGCTGCCATGTGAAGATTAATATTATAATTAACTGGAACAATCAGTTGTACTTTACCTAAAATATGTCTAACTACAATCGTATTATTTTCTTTGATATTTGCTGCTTTTGTCATATCAATATGAATATCTCCAACCCCATGTTGAATTTGCACATCTTCCCATTTATATACATATACTGGAGTACGTTGTTCACCTAGCCAACGTTGTTTAATAAATTGAGGAGAGGTCACTTCTTCTTCCGACGCCACAATCTTCAAGGGTTTAAATTTAAAAACTAAGTATCTAATAATGATTATTACTAAAAATATAAATAAAATAATAATCGTATATTTGTTGGATAACAAGGTAAACGCTATGAGTAGTGCTCCTATCCAAAATGCTAATAACCCTCTTACTTTATGAAAGTAAAGGTATCCTACATAAATTAATATACACCCTAATAATAAAATAAATAAATATCCAATTTTTTCAAAAAAGATGTAATAAAAGTTAGCGATAATCATTAGCGCTGTAAAAATAATTAATAATTCAGTAGATATATATTTACGTGTCAATGTGTCCCTCCTGATTTTAATTAAGCTACATAACTCATTTGTTCAATTATTACATATTGTTCTTCTGCAGCAATACGTTCTTTCGTACAACGATGAATATTAGCTTCAATTTTGGCATAATATGCTTCAAATTTATCTAAACGTTGTTTTAATAAATCTATTTCATAATTATGAACTTCCTGAGCATTCTTTATATTATACATATTTATCATATCAATATACTTATTCTCTAGTGTAGCAGATAAACTGTCAATTAATGTATTGATTTTTTCTTTTTTATTTTTTAAATATTTTATATATCGTTCCATACTCTGAAGCTTATCATCTAATAATGAACGATAATCATTAATATTATTTTTTATAATTATTTTTAAAAAGTGTTGTAAATATAAATCTAAATAATTCATAGAACCACCTCGTTGTTTACTAAACTTTATTATAAATGAGTGGAAGCTTACTTAATATAGTCCTAGGAACCATTTTCTTCTCATACTTAAGTACGATTAATTTTAATTTAAAAATAGGACATATGAGTTGAATACCATTAAAAAGAGTGATTTAAGGTGATATCCATATATATTAAACATTATTTCACTTCACATGTTCGAATTTAGTTTTTCATTTATCGCTGATACTAACTATTTATTATTTGGTGTTGTGTTTTTTAAAGTCTGTTCCTTTAGATGTTTCAGTAAAATGAGTGTTCTGTAATATTGTTCAGTTGATTCATTTTGACTAATTAAGCTATATTCTTGGTAGCTTTATTTTTGATTACATGTTTTATGTCCGCTCTTATTTGGAAATTTGGCAAAGTAGAACAACGTCGGTCATAAAAAAGCCTAAGACATCATTGTTGTCTTAGGCATAGAAATTATCTTTTTTCACTTATTCAGAAACTTTATGTCCCGGATTCTTTTTTAATATGCTACCAGTTCTTGAAAATACATTTTGTCACAAGTTTTTTCAACATCAGAGACTCCAAATCCCAACATAGAAATGTTCTTTATGGAACATTTCTATGTTGGGGAATCATTGTCAGTGTGGGACGACGACATCAAAATGACTTCTTTTCAACTTCATTTTTCTTAATCAATTTTTGTTGTTAAAATCGGACCATCTTTCGTAACAATGACAGTATGCTCAATTTGGGCCACAAAGCTTTTATCTTTAGTTTCAAATGCCCAGTCATTTTTGCCTTCAGTAACAAATGTTGCTTTAGATGAAATAAAAGGTTCTACTGCAATGACTACGCCTTCTTTTAAAAGCGTCTTATCTTTAGGGTCATAATAATTCATAACATGACTTGGCGCTTCATGTAAAGATTGTCCTACACCATGACCTGTTAAATTTTTAATGACAGTTAAATCATTTTTACGTGCTGTAGCATGTACTGCTTTACCAATATTACTTAATTTTGTACCTGGTTTTACTTTAGCCATTGCTGCATCAAATGATTCAAGTGCTACATCACATACTTTTTGTTTTAAAGGGTTATCCGCTTCTCCTACTACAAAAGAAATGCCAGTATCTGCATAATATCCATTTTTTAATGCTGAAACATCTATATTAACTAAGTCCCCTTCACGAATAACACGTTTACCAGGTATTCCATGAGCGACTTCTTCATTAACACTAATACAAGTTTGACCTGGGAATTTTTCATCATGAATAGGTGCTGAGATTGCACCATGTTCTTCAAATAATTCTTTAGCGATATTGTCTAATTCTTTTGTAGTAATACCAGGTTTAGTTGCTTCTTGCATTGTATCTCGCACTTTTGCACATATATATCCTATTTCTTTTAACGCTTGTAATTCTTCATCTGTTTTTACAATCATATTATCCCGTTCCTTTTTAAAAAATATTCCACCTTATTATACCAAAAATTTTTTGATATACTAAATAAGAAATGTAATATCTACTGACTTGATGTCTCACTACATCAAACTTGATATTAAACTTATTCTAATATTATAATCATCACGTTCGTTCTTTGAGAGGATTTAACAATATGAATCAATGGTATAAACATATTATAGGCGCTAGAACAATAAAAACGGGGCTAGCTACTTTTCTAACAACTTTATTTTGTTTACTATTAAACTTAACTCCTATATTTGCAATTTTAACAGCAATTGTTTCGATCGAACCAACTGCTAAAGCTTCTTTACGAAAAGGTTATCGTCGACTTCCTGCTACCGTCATTGGTGCATTGTTTGCAGTTATTTTTACGTATATCTTCGGCGATCAATCTCCATTTACTTACACCTTTAGTGCTATTTTTACTATTTTAGCGTGTACGAAATTAAATCTCCAAGTTGGTACAACTGTTGCAGTATTAACTTCAGTTGCTATGATACCTGGTATTCATGAAGCCTATCTTTTTAATTTTTTCTCAAGACTCTTAACAGCTTTAATTGGTCTAGTAACTGCTGGATTAGTAAATTTTTTCGTATTACCGCCTAAATATTATCATCAAATCGAAGAGAACTTAATTCATTCAGAAAATAAATTGTATGAACTATTCGCTTCTAGATGTTATGAATTATTATTAGGAAAATTTGATTCAGATGATAGTAATACTTCATTAGCAACCTTATCTAATATGAATAAAAAAACAGATACGTTAATGAATTATCAACGAGATGAATTACACTATCATAAAAATAACGAAGATAAATGGAAACAATTAAAAGATATGTCAAATAGAGCGTATATTGATAGACTCCTTGCTACACATTTATCAAATATTATTTATTTACCAAAAAATGTAAATATTTGTTTTACTACTGAGGAAAAAATGGCAATTATAAAAATTAGTAATAGTATCAACAATATTCCTTTAGATGGAGTTTTTAAAAGAGAATCTAAGTCTGTATCTACTTTAAAATCTTCAGTCAAAATATTAGAAGAATTCGATAAGAATCAAATTAAGAGTCATGTTATTTATGAAATTTTACTTATCTATAATTTACTAGATAATCGATTTGTTAAAGCATAAAAAAAAAACGTTGGATGAATTGAAATAATTCATCCAACGTTTTTTTATTTTTCTGAACGTTCAATAATAACATATTTCGCAGCTTCTTCTTCAGTATTATCTAACTGTTTAGGTGCAAATGGAATCCCTTTACGTTCACATGCCTTCTCTAATAAATAATCAGTAAGTTCATGATTTTTCGGTAATATAGGGCCATGCAGGTAAGTTCCTAATAAGTTTTTATAATGAATACCTTCTTTTTTATCATCATCATTATTTCCATACCCAGTTACCACATGACCTAATGTATCAAAGTTATGATATGTACGACCACCGTGATTTTCAAAACCTACTATTGTTCCAAATGTATCACTTTTAATTACGATATCCCCTGTTAAACGATCTGTTTTTGATTTTGTATAAAAGTCTAAAATTCCAAGTCCTTCTAACTCTGTACCATCAGGAGTAATATATTTAGTACCTAAAAATTGATATCCACCACAAATGGTTAAACCTGGCATTCCATCTTCTATTGCATCTTTTAATATTGTTTTAATTTTACTTAACTCTTTAGTAGCGATACTTTGTTCTCTATCACTACCCCCACCAATAAAGAAAATATCGCAATTTTCTAATGTAACTCCCTCAGTTTCATTAATTTCGATAACTTTTAAATTAATATTGCGTTTTTTTGCTCTCTGTTTTAAAGCAATAATATTTCCTATATCACTATATAAATTTAATTTGTCCGACATAAAATGAAAAACTGTTAATTCGTACATATCTAACGTCCTCCTGCAAATGAGCGATTAAGTTGTTCTAACATAGGTGAAAGTGACGTATAATTTGGAATCGCTACTGTAAAGCCTGCATAATTCATAGTTAAAGCTGTAGCTTTATAAATATCTTTCTCTAAAATAATTGGAACATCTACTTCAGCTAATTTCAGTCTAAGTTGTAATTCTTCTGCTCTTGTACCCGTTACAATAATTTTTTCTATATTTTGATTACGTAACTTTTCAAAATCTGCATCGTAAATCCAAGATGTATCTCTGCCATCAGCTGCATTATCATTCAGACTGATAACATATACTTTTTTTTCTTTAAGTTGATCTCCGACTGATAGACTCACATTCATGCCAGCAGGATTTTTAGCTAAATTAATCATTGCTTCTTTTTGACCACGTTTAAAGTATTGCATTCGGCCATTATTTGAAGTGTATGTTTTAAATCCTTTACGAATTGCATCATTATTTAAGCCTAATTCTTTTAATACTGAATATGCAGCAAGTGCATTAAAAGCATTAAAATCACCAGCAATTTTCATTTCAAAGTGTGCATCGTTCACATCCATATCAATAAATGGCTGTACCTCAAATTGTGAAACCTCATATTTAGGTGTTTCACGCTTAAATCCACATTCACAATGATAATGTCCTAATTGATTATAATGGGTATAATCATAAGTTAATAATCTACCACAATTCGGACAATATTTACTTTCATTCATAGTACTTTGTTCAAATTCATGTGCATGGGCTTTCATTCCGTAATATACAATTGTATCACTCGCTATTTTCAAACGACTTACAAATGGATCATCGGCATTTAAAATTAATTTAATCCCTTTATTACTAATTGATTTTGCAATATTATTAACCATAATATCAATTTCACCAAATCGATCCATTTGGTCGCGAAAGAAATTAGTAAATACCATCATTGAAGGTGTAACTTCTTTTAATACTTTTGGAATTGAACCCTCATCAATTTCAATAACCGCTACTTTAATACCTTTTACATTTTTCATGATGAATGCCGAGGTAATTCCAGCAGCCATGTTAGCACCTTCATTATTATGTATAATTTCAATACTATTTGCTTTTAAAGTGTGCCCAATCAAATTGGAAGTTGTTGTTTTTCCATTTGTTCCACTGATAAAAACAATATCATCAACTTGTGAAGCTAACTTTCGTAAAATATTTTGATCTACTTTGCGAGCAATTTGACCTGGTAAATCAGTTCCTTTTTTTCCTGCTACGATACTTATCTTGCGTGCTAATTTAGCCAAGTGTGTTGCTGTCCATTGTCTCATGTCTTTCCTCCTCGCATAATTCACTCGAGTAATTATACCATGTATCTAAAGTAACAAAAAATATTCTCAATTAAAAGTAACTAAATACACTTCTAATTATAACTTTTTCACTTTAAATTCCGTATTTATTTTTTTACTTTGTTATTTATAGATTATGAAAAAAAGCAATTATTTATATTTAAACCGTACTTTCTGTTAAACTGTGAATAATTCAATTTAAGTATTTAGAAAGGAATATAGAATGGTTAAAAATTCATTTATAGCTTTGGATTTTGAAACTGCAAATAAAAAAAGAACAAGTATTTGTTCTGTTGGCATGGTAAAAGTAGTAGATAACGAAATAGTCGAAACGTTTTACACGCTTGTTAATCCTCATGACTATTTTTCAGAAACACATATTCATGTTCATGGTATTCATCCTAAGGACGTTAAAGATGCGCCAGATTTTAAAGAAGTCTTTCCATATATGTTGCAATTTATAAATCAATTACCCGTAGTGGCACATAATGCTGCTTTTGATATGGGTGTATTATATCAAAGCTTAAAACATTTAAACATAGCTGTTCCCTCACTTACCTATTTCTGCTCGTATCAACTTGCTAGACGTACGATCAAAGCTTATCGATATGGATTAAAACATCTAATGAACCATTACAACTTAAATTTTCATGGTCATCATGATGCCCTAAATGACGCAAAAGCTTGCGCAATGATTACTTATAGATTATTAAAACACTATGATAGCTTACAAAGTGTGCTTCAATTTCATGGTAAAAATTTAAAAGATAGAAATAGGTAATTTAAAACGTCTTATCTATCTCTATCTTTAAATGAAATCATAAATGGTCATATTTTGATATGTTGATTGCTCTAGATGACCTACTGTAACACCAATTAATCTGATAGGTACATCAGGGTCTTTTAATTCATGATATAAATCATAAGCTATATTATAAATATCGATGTCTTTACTTACCGCTTCTCTCAAACTTCTTTGTTTAGAATATGTTTCAAAGCGATGCGTTTTAATTTTGACAGTAACTGTTGTGCCAGACTTTTGCAATTGAGTTAATCGTTCAGATGTTTTACCAGAAAGTTCCCATATTTTTTGTAGAATCTCTTCATCATCATTAATATCTGTTGAAAAAGTACGTTCTGTTCCTACTGACTTACGAATCCTACTTGCCTTTACTTCACTATCATCAATTCCTCTTACTTTTTGATAAAGTCCTCGTCCTTTTTTTCCAAACCAGCGAATCAATTCAAATTCCGATTTGCTATATAAATCTTTACCAGTATAAATATCATGTTCATGCATGATTTTTTTAGAAGCTTTTCCAACGCCTGGAAAATCGCCTATATCTAAGTTCATTAGTATGTCATGCACATTCTGATAATGAATAACCATCATTCCATTAGGCTTATTCATTCCACTAGCTAATTTAGCTAAATATTTATTATAAGAAACACCAGCAGAAGACGTTAAACCTGTTTTATTGAAGATATCTTTACGTATGTTTGAAGCAATTTTTGATGCTGATCGATGAGGTTTAACTAAATGGGTAATATCTAAATACGCTTCATCTAGTGCTAAAGGCTCTACAATCTCAGTATACTGTTTAAAAATTTCCATTATCTTACTTGAAACTTCCCGATATACATCAAATCTTGCTCTAACATAGTACCCATTCGGACATAGTTTATGTGCTTGCGACATAGGCATTGCTGAATGAACTCCATATTTACGTGCTTCATATGAAGCGGTTGAAACGACTCCTCGATGACTTGCTTTTCCACCTACAATGACAGGTTTTCCTTGTAATTTAGGATTATCTCTCATTTCTACCTGAGCGTAGAAACAATCCATATCAATATGAACGATTCTCCTTTCTGTCATTGTCTCACTCCTTTTTAAATAAAATAAGCCTCAATACTATTATACTGCACCCTAAAAGAAAACACTTTATAAATGCATTTATAATAATATTAAGACTTATGCAGATGTTTATTCATAGTCATTATTTATAGATATAGGCAAATGATGATACATAAAGATACCTTCATCAGTAGAACGAATATATTTAAATTTGTTAATAATTGTTATAGCTGTTAGATAAATATCAATCAAACAATACCCGATGTGTATGCTTGATATAAATATAATAGAAGAGTAAGCAAAGTGATAAAATGAAATCATTAACCCTATTGTAATGATCACTAATGGCGCAAGCATGACTGCACAAAATTGCCATTTATTAAAGTATTTAGATGACAAATAAATGAGCAAAATTCCATTTTTATATTTAAGTTGTGGTTTCTGCCCTTTAGAAAAAATAAAAAATAAACATTTATGTATTAATTCGTGAATAATTAATACTCCAATAAAACCAAGTATTCCATAAATGACATTTGTCAAAAAACGTTGTTCAATAATATCAACATAATTAATTGCCCACTTATATGTAACTAAAATTGCAAATAACATCATAACAACTTGAATGGTAAGTAATTTTGATATTTTGATTCGATTGTGTGATAAATCAATTTTGTGCATCTGTCAACCTCCACCCATTTCGCTAAAACTCTTCCATAGTATACATGTAGAAGTGTTAGAATGAAAGCGATTATACATAACTTAAACCCTTTGTAATCTTATTTTAATAAACTTCTCCTCATTTACTTTAATTTAATTACAATGTTTTTCTTTCGAATAAGGCCACAGTTTCAATATGTGTTGTATGTGGAAACATATCGACTGGTGTTATTTCTTTTAAATGATATAGATTAGCTAAAAGCTGAGCATCTCTTTGTTGTGTTGAAGGATTACATGAAATATAGATAATACGTTTAGGGGCTAACTCTAATAATGTTTCTATAAAGACTTGATCGCATCCTTTTCGTGGAGGATCGACCATGATAACATCAGGTTCTATTCCTTTTTGTTTCCATTCAATTATCACTTCTTCTGCTTTACCACATTCGAACGTTGTATTATCAAAATGATTAATTAAAGCATTTTGTTTAGCATCTTGAATGGCTGATGGCACAATTTCGACACCATATACATGTTTAGCCACTGGTGCCATGTAAAGCCCAATCGTTCCTATACCACAATATGTATCTAAAACAATTTCATTTCCACTTAATTGAGCATAGTCAATCGCTTTCTGATATAATTTTTCTGTTTGAACAGAATTAATTTGATAAAACGATTGATCACTAATTTCAAAAATAGTTTCACTTAACTGATCTGTAATTTTATCTTTTCCATATAAAGTCATCGATTGCTTACCCATTATGACATTTGAATGTGAATTATTAATATTTTGTTTAATACTTGTTATGTTAGGATATACCTCTGTTAGTCTATGTACTAGGGTTTCAGCTTCTTTAAATTTAGAACCATTTGTTACAAATATAATCATAACTTCATTTGTATAATGACTTGTTCGAATGACTACATGACGTAATAACCCTTTTTTATTTTTTTCATTATAAATGCTTACATTCAATTCATTTAACCACTGTTTTATATCATTCATTAGTTCTTGTTGTTTTTCATCTTGAATTAAGCAACTATCCATATCAATGATGTCATGACTTCTTTGACGGTAATATCCCATTATCGTTTTATTATTTTTATCTTTACCTACAGGAAGCTGGGATTTATTTCTATATCGCCATGGATGGTCCATACCAATAGTATCGTGAATCACTGTTTCCTCTAATTTCGCCTTTTTATGAAATAAATTCACAACTTGTTGTTTTTTCATTTTTAGCTGAGATTCATAAGACATATGTTGTAACTGGCATCCTCCACATTTCTCATAATATATACAAGGAGGTATTACTCTTTGCTCACTTTGTTTTAGTACTTTTATTAGTTTACCAATAGCAAAGTTTTTCTTTACTTTAATTACCTTAAATTCTACTTCTTCATCAATTAACACATTAGGAACAAAAATAGGATAACGATCTAATTTAATCACACCATGTCCTTCATGTGTTAAATCGATCACTTTTCCTTTTATTACATCATTTTTATTAATCATCACAATTATTTTTTCACTCCATATGAAAAAGAGGTACGTATAACTTCTTACCTTTTCAAACCCGAAATTATAGATAACCTCTTTTTAACTTCTTATTTCATTTTCCCTAATCCGTTTATTTCTTAAATACTTTAATTATTTTCTGAGAGCTCACTATTATAAATATCTTTAGGCGTACAAACTTCAATATGCTGTTTTAAATTTAAAAAGTTTGCAGGTAATTTACCACCATATTCTCCATCTACATTTAATTGCATATCTGTAAATGATGAAATATTAATTGATTTTGCTTTTTTATATATTACTTTAGGATGTTTGGTATGTTCACCTCTAGAAGCTAATGTCATGATATGGCCTAATTCAGCTAAGTTTGCTTTCTCAACGATAATTAAAGTATAATACCCATCATCTAACTTAGCATCAGGTACGAGTTTTTCAAAGCCTGCCATTGAATTGGTAAGCCCTAGTAAGAATAACAGTGCTTCCCCTTGGAATACTTCATTATCATATTCAATTCTCAAATCGACTGCCTTCATTTGCGGCAACATTTCGAACCCTTTTATATAATAAGCAAAAGGTCCAACAATAGATTTTAAGCGACTAGGTGTTTCATAGGATACCTGTGTGAGCTTACCTCCAGCAGCTAAATTTATAAAATATCGGTTATTCATTTTTCCGATATCTACTTTTGTCGTATGACCTTTAATAATAACATCTACTGCACCCATAATATCATTTGGTAAATGTAAAGCTCGTCCAAAATCATTCACTGTACCCATAGGTATAATACCTAATTTAGGTCTATTGGGTTGTTCAGCAATTCCATTTACAACTTCATTTAAAGTGCCATCACCGCCAGCGGCTATAATAATATCATAGTTTTGTTCAAGTGCACGTTCCGCTTCAAGTGTAGCATCTCCTTCTCGTTCAGTTGCATAAGCACTTGTTTCATAACCTGCACGTTCTAATTTTATTAAAACATCTGGTAAAGTACGTTTAAATAGCTCCTTTCCAGAAGTTGGATTATAAATGATTCTTGCTCGTTTTCTCATAAGTTATCCCTCTACTTTTTTTACATAACACTATATTAAATGATTTATGAATGAGTTAAAAGTATTTATACCAATTCTTTTAAATTTTTGTGGGCATCATTTGTTGTAAGAAACTAACCGAAGTAAAGCATATCTCATTCTTTTGACACTAGGAACAAACTAAATACTGTGCTTATCTATCCTATTGAAATCCAATAGCTTTTTCTCTAGAAATATGAATAAAAAACTGTTCACAATCTTAAACGCTTTGTGAACAGTTTAGCTTAAACTTATATTTAATACCTCATATGAGATGAGCTATTATCTTTTATCCAATTCTTGTTTTAATAATTGATTGACTTTTTGAGGATTAGCTTGACCTTTTGAAGCTTTCATAATTTGACCCACTAAGAAGCCCATAGCTTTACCTTTACCATTTTTATAATCTTCAACAGATTGTGGATTATTATCTAAAGCTTCATTAACAAATTTTAATAATGTAGCTTCATCTGAGATTTGAACTAAACCTTTATCTTCCATAATTTGTTTAGCATCTCCACCATTTTCAGCTAATTCTGGGAATACTTTTTTGGCAATTTTACTACTCATTGTTCCATCTTCAATAAGCTTAATCATTCCAGCAAGATTTTCAGGAGTTAATTTTGTATCTGCTAAATCTACTTGATGTTTATTAAGATATTCATTAACGCCACCCATCAACCAGTTAGATGTTAGTTTAACATCTGCGCCATGTTCAATCGCACCTTCAAAGAAATCAGACATTTCTTTAGTAAGTGTTAATACATGCGCATCATATTCAGGTAAGCCTAATTCATTAACATATTTAGCTTTACGTTCGTCAGGCAATTCTGGAATAGTTTGTCGCACACGTTCTTTCCACTCATCATCGACATATAAAGGTACAATATCTGGTTCCGGGAAGTAACGATAATCATCAGAACCTTCTTTAACACGCATTAAAATAGTTTTACCAGTTGATTCATCAAAACGACGTGTTTCTTGACCAATCGTACCACCGTTTAATAATTCTTCTTCTTGACGTTTTTCTTCATATTCTAAACCTTTTCTCACATAGTTAAATGAGTTTAAGTTTTTTAATTCAGTTTTAGTACCGAATTCTTTTTGACCGTAAGAACGTAATGAAATATTAGCATCACAACGTAGTGAACCTTCTTCCATTTTACAATCAGATACACCAGTATATTGGATAATTGAACGTAATTTTTCTAAATAAGCATATGCCTCTTTAGGAGAACGAATATCTGGTTCAGATACAATCTCTATTAATGGTGTACCTTGACGGTTTAAGTCTACTAAAGAGTAACCATCTTTATGAGTTGATTTACCTGCATCTTCTTCCATATGAAGACGAGTAATACCAATACGTTTCGTTTCACCATCAACTTCAATATCAATATATCCATTTTCACCGATTGGTTGATCAAATTGAGAAATTTGATATGCTTTCGGATTATCTGGATAAAAATAGTTTTTGCGATCAAATTTAGAATTTGTAGCAATGTCCATATTTAGAGCCATTGACGCACGCATCGCCCAATCTACTGCTCTTCTATTTACAACAGGTAAAACACCCGGATAAGCTAAATCAATAACATTAGTGTTTGAGTTAGGTTCAGCCCCAAAATGTGCTGGTGATGGAGAGAACATTTTTGAGTCTGTTTTTAATTCAACGTGAACTTCAAGTCCGATAACTGTTTCAAAATGCATTATTTCCACTCCTTATAATTTTTCGTATGCGTCGTGTAAGTTAAATTGTGTTTCATATTGATATGCCACACGATATAATGTTTTCTCATCAAATGGTTTACCAATAAATTGTAAACCGATTGGACGTCCGTTTGATTGGCCACATGGCACAGAAATGCCAGGTAAACCAGCTAAGTTAACAGGCGTAGTTAATAAGTCATTTGCATACATTGTTAAAGGATCATCAATTTCTTCGCCTAAATTAAACGCCGTTGTTGGAGCTGTAGGCCCTACAACAACATCATAATTTTCGAATACTTTATCGAAGTCATTTTTAATTAATGTTCTAACTTTTTGAGATTTATTATAAAATGCATCATAATAACCAGAACTTAATGCGAATGTACCTAAGAAGATACGACGTTTAACTTCGTCTCCAAAGCCTTCCGAACGAGACATTTTGTATAATTCTTCTAACGTTTGCGCTTCTTTTGAATGGTAGCCATAACGAATACCATCGAAACGTGCTAAGTTTGCAGATGCTTCAGATGATGCAATTACATAATAAGAAGGAATACCATATTTAGTATTTGGTAATGACACTTCATCAACTTCTGCACCAAGTGACTTTAATGTTTCTACTGCTTGTTTTACAGAAGTTTTTACTTCCTCGTTAACACCTTCTCCTAAGTATTCTTTAGGAAGTGCAATTTTAAGACCTTTGATGTCTTTACCAATTTCAGAAGTAAAATCAACATCTTCAACCGGTGCACTTGTAGAGTCATTTTTGTCTACGCCTGCAATTGCTTCTAATACCATCGCATTGTCTTTAACATTACGAGTAATTGGTCCAATTTGATCTAATGAAGATGCAAAAGCAACTAAACCAAAACGTGATACACGGCCATATGTAGGTTTCATACCTACTACACCACAATATGCAGCTGGTTGTCTGATTGATCCACCAGTATCAGAACCTAAACTAAATGGTACTAATCCTGCTGCCACTGCTGCAGCTGAACCTCCAGAAGATCCCCCTGGCACTGCTTGATGATCAAATGGATTTACAGTTTTTTTGAAATAAGATGTTTCGGTAGAACCACCCATTGCAAATTCATCCATATTTAATTTACCAATTAATACTGCATTTTCTTGATGTAATTTATCCATCACTGTTGATTCATAAATCGGTACAAAACCTTCTAACATTTTACTTGCACAAGTTGTCTCGACATCTTTAGTGATAATATTATCTTTAATTCCCATTGGAATTCCAAATAATTTACCTTCAAATTGATCTTTAGCTTGTAACTCATCTAATTCTTTAGCTTTTTTAATTGCATTTTCTTTATCTAAAGCTAAAAATGATTTAATTGTTGGATCTGTTTCTTCAATAGCATCATAAATATCTTTAACTACTTCAGAAGGTTTAATTTCTTTATTCTTAATCATTTCTGAAAGTGTTTCAACAGATTCATAGCGAATACTCATCTTAAGCGTCCTCCTCATTCATGATAGCTGGTACTTTAAATTGACCATCTTCTGTTTCTTTCGCATTTTTTAATGCAAGTTCTTGAGGAATACCCTCGATTGCTTTATCATCACGTAACACATTTTGTAAATCTAAGACATGATATGTTGGTTCCACACCTTCAGTATCTGCTGAATCATTTTGCTTTGCAAAATCTAAGATACTTTCAAGTGTATTAGCCATTTCTTCAGTTTCTTCAGGAGAAATTTGAAGTCTTGCTAAATGTGCTATATGTTCAACTTCTTCACGTGTAACTTTAGTCATTATTAAAAAAGCCTCCTTATTACTCATTCATCATAAAATTGTATCAAATTTTCAGTTAAAAATCTAAATATTTATTATGATACTCGGTGTATTAACTATTCTTAGCAAAGTTAAGAATTAAAACAACTTTCTTATGTAACTCATTTACATAGTTACCTATAAATATACATTAATTTCTATTAATAATTTATTAATATTAACGTTATATAATAAAATGAATTATTTTTTATCTATACTCTAATTCTTGTTAACGCTTATAATTACATTGAAATAAACTGTTATTTATAGATAAAATTTTACTTCTCTAATCTATAAATATCATTGTATAATATTACATGTAACTAATTTAAAAGTCGTCACTTCTTTTTCTCAGTACAATGTTGTTGAAAAACATAAATTTAAAAGTTTTAAAGGGGGTAATTACAATGTTTGTATTAGGTGCAAATTTAGGTACTCATGCTAACACAAGCTGGCAGACTTATATTATGATTGCAATCTATTTTATTATTCTGCTGGTGATTGGTTACTATGGTTATAAACAGGCAACTGGCAATTTAAGTGAGTATATGTTAGGTGGGAGAAATATAGGCCCATATATTACTGCTTTATCAGCCGGTGCTTCAGATATGAGTGGTTGGATGATTATGGGACTTCCAGGGTCAGTTTATAGCACAGGTTTATCGGCAATATGGATTACGATTGGTTTAACTATTGGTGCCTATGTTAACTATCTCGTTGTTGCACCAAGGCTTAGAGTATATACAGAAGTTGCTGGAGATGCAATTACGCTCCCTGATTTTTTCAAAAACCGTCTTAATGATAAACATAATATCATTAAAATTATTTCTGGTCTTATTATTGTTATTTTTTTCACTTTGTATACGCACTCTGGCTTTGTTTCTGGAGGTAAATTATTCGAAAGCGCATTTGGATTAAATTATCATTTGGGACTGATTTCAGTCGCAATTATCGTTATTTTATATACCTTTTTCGGAGGATATTTAGCTGTTTCTATTACTGACTTTTTCCAAGGGGTTATCATGCTTATCGCAATGGTAATGGTACCAATAGTTGCTTTGATGCAACTTAGTGGATGGGATACATTCCATCAAGTAGCTGAAATGAAACCAACTAATATGGATTTATTTAGAGGTACTACTTTTTTAGGTATGATTTCATTATTTGCATGGGGATTAGGTTATTTTGGTCAGCCTCATATTATTGTACGATTTATGTCTATTAAATCTCACAAACTTTTACCTAAAGCACGACGCTTAGGAATAAGTTGGATGACTGTAGGTTTACTTGGAGCTGTGGGTATAGGGTTAACTGGAATTGCTTTTATTTCGAAAAATCATATTAAAATGGACGATCCAGAAACATTATTTATTATCATGAGCCAAGTTCTTTTCCATCCTTTAGTAGGTGGATTCTTACTTGCCGCCATTCTAGCTGCTATTATGAGTACAATTTCTTCACAACTATTAGTGACTTCAAGCTCACTTACAGAAGATTTCTATAAGCTCATTCGCGATGAAGAACATGCTCAATCACATCAAAAAGAATTTGTACTGGTAGGCAGATTGTCTGTGTTAGCTGTGGCCATTGTAGCTCTTGCTATTGCATGGTCTCCTAATGACACCATATTAAACCTAGTCGGAAATGCTTGGGCAAGTTTTGGTGCAGCGTTTAGTCCACTTGTTCTTTTTTCTTTATATTGGAAAAAACTAACACGTGAAGGTGCGATAAGTGGTATGATTGCTGGAGCTCTCGTAGTCATTATTTGGATTGTCTGGGTTAAACCACTTGCTAATATTAATGAACTATTTGGCATGTATGAAATTATACCTGGTTTTATTAGTAGTGTGATCGTTACATACCTTGTTAGCATCTTCACCTATAAATCAGACTATTCTATTGAACAACAGTTAAATCAAGTTAAAACAATTATTCGCGAAAAATAAATTAATTTATTGAAAATTAAAAAGAGGCTATGACACAACGTGTCACAACCTCTTTTTAATTAATTACTATAAATATGGACTTGTGGGTCTTTGTCATCTTTTGTTTTACTAATAAGTGCTCTTGAATTGTTACCATCTTTTATACGAATTTCGTAACTATCTATATTATCAAAATATTTTTTAGCTTGTTCTGTTACATATTGTGTAATTCCTATTGTTTCAGCTTGACCATAGTAATCGATTGGCAAATCAATCACTAGTCTATTAGGTTTCTTATCAACAAATTTCACTTTTCCAATTGCTTGAGTAAAATTAGAGAAATAAGATTGAAGATCGTCATTAAATTGCTTAAAGTTATTATTTAGATTTTTGTCATATTTTTCTGCTTCTGTTGAAGGTAAAAGTGCTGAAATCTCATCAATTTTATTCCATTTATTAATTTTAGTTTGTTTGTCATCAACAGTAGTATTAGCAATAAAGTGTCCTGGCGTAATTGCATCTTGACTCGATTGAACGTATATTGCAAAGTGAATTGGAATATTTTTCAAATCTTTATTTGCTCTAAGGCGTGTAAGTAACTCTTGAGCCATTGCTTTACCTTGTTTTTCAATTTCCTTATTATCTAGCGATTTGCTATATGTTTCTCCATCTTTTTCTTTTTGATAATAATAGACACTATTCATAGCAAGACCAATTGTTATGCCTTTAATTTTTTTTCCTTTTGTATCATTTGTATCATAAAAATCTTGTTCTAAGATATTAGATAAATAAGCAGGAGAGCTTTCTGCTATTTTTTCTGGTTTAGTTTCGCCATCATGTGATGGATTAAGACCTAAATTTTCAGTAGCTTTTTTTGATTCCTTTTCACTTTCACTCATGTTATCAATTTCGTCTTTAGAATACTTGGGATTTAAATATGCGTTAACTGTATCTTTGTCTAAATACTGCCCATCTTGATATAAAAAATTATCAGTTGGAAATACAGACTTACTTAGATGTAATAAACCATTTTCGAAATCTTCACCGTTATAGCTATTAGCCATATTATCTTGTAATACTCCACGAGCTTGGCTTTCTTTAAATGGTAAGATTGTACGATAATTATCTCCTTGAACTTCTTGATCAGTGGCAACTGTTTTCACATTATTTGAATTTTGTTCTTGTTGCTTATTATTTGACTGACTATTTTTATCATTCCCATTGCCACACGCTGTCAATATCATAAGCGACGTTATAACTAACAATAATAACCGCTTCATTACGTTCTCCTCTATTCTGTTATTTCATTTTGTTTTTCAATAAATTGTGATTCGGACCATATTTCTGTACCAAATTGTTCAGCTTTAGACAATTTTGAGCCAGCATCTTCACCAGCTATTACTAAATCTGTACTTCTAGTTACACTACTTGTTACTTTAGCACCTTGCATTTCTAACCATGTTGTTGCTTCTTTACGTGTCATTTGTTGTAATTTTCCAGTAAGAACAATAGTCTTATTTTGAAATTCTGGATGTCCTTCAATTTCAGAGGATTTAACACCTTTATATGTCATGTTGACATTTTTATCTTTTAATTTTTCAATAAGTGCTTTAATATCCTCATTATCTAGATACGTTACTACAGATTGTGCTAATTTATCTCCAATATCATGAATCGCTACCAGTTCTTCTTCTGTTACTTTAAGTAAACGATCCATGGTTTCAAATTTCTCTGCTAAAATTTGACTTGCTTTGGCGCCAAGATGTCGTATACCTAAGCCAAATAATAAATGTTCTAAAGAATTTTGTTTTGCATGTTCAATAGCGCTTAATAAGTTTTCTACTTTTTTTGTGCCCATTCGTTCTAAAGGCAATAAATCTGCTTTAGTTAAATAGAAAATGTCACCTACATCTTTAATAAGCTGATGATGATACAGTTGCTGAATAATTTTATTTCCTAGTCCGTCTATATTCATCGCTTGTCGAGAAACAAAATGAATCAATCCTTCCACAAGTTGAGCTTGGCATTTTGGATTGATACATCTAAGTGCAACCTCTCCTTCAATACGCACTAATTCATGACCACAACTTGGACAATGCGTTGGCATATGGTATGGTTTTGCATCATTTGGACGACGGTCAATAATACTTCTTACGACTTCAGGAATAATATCTCCAGCCTTTTTCACTATAACGCTATCACCGATTCTAATATCACGTTCTTTAATTAAATCTTCATTATGAAGCGATGCTCTTGAAACTGTAGTACCCGCAACACGAATAGGTTCTAAAATGGCTGTCGGTGTAACGACGCCAGTACGTCCTATACTTAATTCAATATCTTTAAGTTCTGTGACAACCTCTTCAGCTGGAAACTTATAAGCTATTGCCCAACGTGGAGATTTTTGAGTAAATCCCATTTCATCTTGTTGATCAAGATCATTCACTTTAATAACAATTCCATCAATATCATAAGATAGCTGTTCACGTTGTTTAGTCCACTTTTTAATATATTCTAGTACACCCTCTATATCTTCTACGCGTGCACGTTCATGATTAGTTTTAAACCCTAAACGATCTAATTCATCTAATGCATCACTTTGAGTAGTAGCGCTAAAATCTGTAAAATCATTTACACTATATAAAAAGACACTTAGTTTACGTTTAGCAGCTAATTTAGGATCTAATTGTCTTAAAGAACCTGCTGCTGCATTACGTGGATTAGCAAATGGTTGTTCTTCATTTTTTTCTCTCTCATCATTCAATCTCATAAAGGAACGACGTGGCATATATGCTTCTCCACGAACTTCAACATTTAAAGGTTCTTTAATTTTAAGAGGAATCGCATGAATAGTACGTAGATTTTCTGTAATATCTTCTCCTGTGGTCCCATCTCCTCGCGTTAATCCCTGCACAAATCGTCCATCTTCATACTTTAAAGAGACTGCTAAACCATCAATTTTTAGCTCACACATATATTCCACGTTACCAATATGTTCTCGAATACGTTCATCAAAACGTCTTAGTTCTTCCTCATTAAAAGCATTACCTAAACTAAGCATAGGTGTTTCGTGATTTACTTTTTCAAATGATGATTGAGCTTCTCCACCAACCCTAACCGTTGGAGAATCGTCAGTTTTTAGTTCAGGATGTGCATTTTCAATATCAATTAATTCACGTAATAATTTATCATATTCACTATCAGGTACAGAAGGATTATCTTTCACATAATATTCGTAACTATATTGATTTAATAAATCATGCAGTTCATTGACACGATTTTGAATGTTATCCATTTACTAATCCTCCTTTTTTTCGATGGGCGCAAATTGAGCTAATAAACGCTTAGGACCTTCAGATTTAAATATAATATCTAGTTCAACAGAGCCATTTTTTTCACTTACATTGCTCACCATACCTTCGCCCCATGATTTATGTGTCACTTTATCTCCTACCTTCCAATCTGAAGCAGATACTTGTTTTTTAGTAGAAGTCGTACGTTTACTAAAACCACGTTTTGACGGTGTAGTTGACTTAGAAGTGATTGTTTGTCGTTTTGATCTTGCTGGTGTTTCTAATAATTCTTCAGGGATTTCTTTTAAGAAGCGTGATGGTATATTTGCTTGTGAACGTCCAAATAACATACGAGAAGTCGCATGTGTAATATATAACACTTCTTCTGCACGTGTGATGGCTACATAACAAATTCGTCTTTCTTCTTCCATCTCATGGTCATCATCACTTTTAATTGCTCTAATATGAGGGAAAAGTGATTCTTCCATACCCATTAAGAATACAATTGGGAACTCTAATCCTTTAGCAGAATGCATGGTCATTAACGTTACACCACTATCAATTTGTGCTTCATCAATATCTGCAACAAGTGATAAATCAGTTAAAAAGTTAATCAATGATTGTTCTTCTAAAGGTGTATCTTTTTCATAGTCTTTAGGTACAGACATAAATTCATCAATATTTTCAAGACGACTACGTGATTCAATTGTTTGTTCACGTTCTAACATTTGACGATAACCTGATTTTTCAAGTATTTCCTCAACAATCTCACTAATTTCTAAAAATTCTTGTTCTTTAATTAAGTTTTGAACCATTTCATAAAATTGTATACATTCTTGAGTTACTTTTTTAGAGAGCCCTATAAAATCCACTTCTCCTAATGCATCAAACATACTAATATTGTTATCTAGCGCATATCGTTGAATTTTATCAACTGATGATGGCCCTATCCCTCTTTTAGGAACATTAATAATTCTTTGAAGACTAATATCATCATTACTATTTGCCACTATTCTTAAATAACTTAACAGATCTTTGATTTCTTTACGATCATAGAACTTTTGACCTCCAACCATCGTATAAGGAATATTTGATTTCATAAATGTTTCTTCTAACACACGTGATTGTGCATTTGTTCGATACAAAATTGCCATATCATTATAGTCTTTTCCAGATTTACGATGTTTAATAATTTCACGAACTACATATTCTGCTTCGTCACGTTCAGTTATCGCTTCATAATATTTAATTTTTTCTCCACCATTATTTGCGGTCCATAACCCTTTAGGCTTCCGTTCAGTATTATGTTTAATCACTTCATTTGCAGCTGTTAAAATGGTTTTTGTTGATCGATAATTTTGTTCTAGGAAAATAGTCTTTGCTTCAGGATAGTCTTCCTCGAAAGATAATATATTTTGAATATCTGCACCACGCCATCCATATATTGATTGATCAGAATCACCTACAACACATAAATTTTTAAATTTACTTGCAAGTAATTTAACAAGTGTATATTGTGCTTTATTTGTATCTTGATACTCATCTACATG
>NZ_KV814963.1:44371-103712 GCF_001814125.1 Staphylococcus sp. HMSC072E01
TTTATTTGTATCTTGATACTCATCTACATGGATGTATTGAAATTTATTTTGATAGTATTCTAATGCATCTGGTACACGTTCAAATAAACGAATCGTTTTCATGATTAAATCATCAAAATCCAATGCTTCATTTCTAGATAGTTGACGTTGGTATCCACTATATACTGTTGCAACCATTTGTGAATGAAAATCATTTGCTTCTTTCATCGCATCTTCGGGCGTTTTCAATTCATTTTTTAAATTACTGATGGCACCAATAAACATTCTCGGTTCAAAACGTTTACTATCAATATTTTCATTTTTAAGTACATCTTTAATTACAGATTTTTGATCAGTTGGGTCAATAATGGTAAAGTTGCGTTCAATACCAATACGATCTGCATCTCTTCTTAAAATCTTTACACACATTGAATGGAATGTTGACATCCAAATCACTTGAGCTTCTTCACCAACCAAGTGTTCCACACGCTCTTTCATTTCTTTTGCAGCTTTATTAGTAAACGTAATAGCTAAAATGTTATACGGAGAAACATCTTTTTCATCTAATAAGTAGGCTATGCGGTGTGTTAACACCCTTGTTTTACCTGACCCTGCGCCAGCCATGATAAGCAAAGGACCTTCTGTCGTTCTAACTGCTTCACTTTGTTCTTTATTCATATTACTTACTAGAGCATTCATTATTTCGACTCCTTCTTTATTTTTACAGTTTTTAAAGCTTTTTTAATATCTGAGTATATAATATTACCTACAATAATTGTATCGGCATAATTTTTCATTTCTTTAGCTTCAGTTAAAGAACTAATACCACCACCATAAAATAATTGTGTATGGGTTAACATTTGGGAAGCGGCTTTTACGATCTCTTTATCTCCATATGTACCACTATATTCTAAATACAAAATTGGCAACTTATACATTTCTTCAACGAGTTGCGCATAAGCTTCAATATCTTCAACATCTAACTGAGTATTTGATTGTGTAAGTTTGGCTACTTTACTATCTGGATTAAGAACGACATACCCTTCAAGCATCACTTCTTCAAAATTAATCATATGACCATATTGTTTTAATGCTTTATGAAGCAAACCATTATGATATGTCACATCATTACTATTTAATATTGAAGGTATAAAATAAAAGTCAAAGCCAGGCATTACGCTATCTAAATTTGAAACCTCTAGTACTAAAGGTAATGGATATCTTCTAACTCTACTCATAAGATGAATGACATTATCCTCAGTTACACCGTCTGTCCCACCAATCATGATGGCATCAGTATCTGACATACATAAGGCTTCTAAATTTTCATCGCTAATCTCTTTGGCAGGATCAAGTTTAAATACATGCTGCCACTTTCTAATGTCATACATTATCCATAACTCCTTCTTTTAACATACACTAAATTATAGCATTTTTATCTTTGCAATTCTAAATCCATACACTAAGTTTATACTATTACAAATTGTAAAAATTATATTCACAAAAAAGAGACAATTGCTATTTTTAGCTAAGCAATTGTCTCTCTTTATTTATTCTTTTGTTTCAACATTTAATCTATCTAAAATCATTGTATACGCATCATTACCCCATTGCAGTGAGCGTTTAACTCTAGATATCGTAGCTGTTGATGCACCAGACTTCTCTTCTATAGTTGCATAAGTAAAACCTTGCTTTATCATTTTAGCAACTTGAAGTCTTTGAGATAAAGATTGAATTTCATTGACTGTACATAAATCATCAAAGAATTGATAACATTCTTCTCTATCTTTAAGTGTTAAGATGGCATCAAATAATTCATTCAATGCTTCTCCTCTTAATTTTTCAATTTGCATCTCAAGCAACCCCTATTTTCAAATTAAATATAACTATATTTTAACGCATTAATTAATTAAAGTGTAGTTATTTCAATTGAAAATGCTAAAACTATATTAGTAAACTATTCTAAATTAGCACGTTTAAAAATGGTATCGACTTGGTTCAAATGATGTTTTGGATCAAAACACTCGTCTAATTCTTCTTTAGATAAAACATTTGTAATGGTTGAATCTTGTTCTATAAGTTCACGGAAAGGTGTTTTAGTTTCCCAAGATTTCATCGCTTTAGGTTGTACTTTATCGTATGCTTCTTCACGCACCATACCTTTATTAATTAATGCAAGTAAAACGCGTTGTGAAAAAATAAGACCAAATGTTTTATTCATATTATTTCTCATATTATCTTCAAATACTGTTAAACGGTCGATAATATTAGTAAATCTATTTAAAGCATAATCTAATGCAATTGTTACATCTGGTAACATAATTCGCTCTGCAGAAGAATGAGAAATGTCTCGTTCATGCCATAATGGGACATTTTCATAAGCAGTTGTAATATAACCACGAATCACTCTTGAAATACCTGTAATATTTTCTGAACCGATTGGATTACGTTTATGCGGCATTGCTGATGATCCTTTTTGACCTTTAGCAAATGCTTCTTCAACTTCTCTCGTTTCAGTTTTTTGTAAATTACGAACTTCTACAGCAAATTTTTCTAATGATGTCGCAATTAACGCTAAAGTTGCAATGTAATAAGCGTGACGATCACGTTGAAGTGTTTGAGTTGATACAGGGGCTGTGTCAATTCCAAGATGTTTACAAACGTAACTTTCAATTTCAGGAGGAATATTGGCAAATGTTCCTACTGCGCCACTCATTTTCCCAACTTCAATTTCTTTACGTACCTCTTTAAAACGTTTTAAATTACGTTTCATTTCTGTATACCATAATGCCATTTTTACGCCAAAAGTGGTTGGCTCAGCATGAACACCGTGTGTACGACCCATCATTAATGTATATTTATATTTTTTAGCTTTTTCTTCAAGTACTTTAATAAAGCGTTCAATATCTTTTTCAATAATTTCATTCGCTTGTTTAATTACATAACTTAATGCAGTATCTACAACATCTGTAGAAGTTAATCCATAATGAACCCATTTACGTTCTTCTCCAAGTGTTTCAGATACTTGTCTTGTAAATGCTACTACATCATGACGCGTTTCTTGTTCAATTTCTTTTGCACGATTGACATCCACTTTAGCATTTTCACGAATTTTTTTTACGTCGTCCTTAGGAATATATCCTAATTCACTCCAGGCTTCACAAGCAAGAATCTCCACTTCTAACCATGCTTCATATCTATTTTGGTCTGTCCAAATACTAGACATTTCTTCTCTTGAATAACGTTCAATCATTATTAAACTCCTATCTTATGTAATTATTTTTATAAAAAGCTGTACATTAAATCGTTTTTAAGTAAAATAGTTCGTATTTAATTCTATATTTATAGTTTAACAGATTCTATACTAAAAGTATAAAGATTTTTTATTCTAATTGAATATAGGTTTACGAACTTTATAAAAATATTAAAAGGTCTCTGACTTCTAAATTGTCAAAGACCCATATATGAGCAGTTATTAAATGTCATTTTCTATTTTCTTACCAACAAATTGAATATCTTGTCGTAATATCTTTATATTTCCTTGTTTATCTTCAAAGTAAACAGGTTTTTCAATACGTCTGACTGGCATGTATCCTTCTTTTCTCATACGTGCAATACAATCTGAAATAGTTTCATTTTCATTTACCTTGAACTTCACTATGTTCCACAACACTTTCTATTTCTTCTACTTCATATGCTTTTACTTTCTTAGTTCGAACACCTTTAGTCCAGAATCCACCGTGAATGGCTCTAGGTTCATACGCAATGATAAATGCTTTTTCATCTAAACTACGAACAGTTTCCATTAATTTTCGTTCATAACGTCTAGGTGTTAAAATTTGCATTACCATTCGACTTCCATCTCTACCATGTGCTTCATAGTGAGTAACACCATAACCTAAATTTCGTAACTCTTTAGGTAAATCAAGCTCGTATTCTGCAGATGTTACGTTTACAACTGTATAGCCTAATGCAAGCTTTTCTTCAATTTTCATTCCAACAATGATACCTATTGAGAATCCAAAGGCATATGCAATAATATTTTGAATTTGATCTAAACTAGACATCACTAGCCCTAATCCAACAACATATATTAAAACTTCAAGAAAACTTACTACTGCTGCCATATAACGATATCCTTTTAACGTTAAAATCGTACGCATTGTAAGAAATGTAACATAAAAAACGTTAATGATGAATATCGCTAATACCATTATCCATGGATTTGACGTAATTACTGACATATTATTCCTCATTTCATTTAACTAAAATTCGAAATAATTTTATCAGTCACAAATAATTTTGTCACTAAAAACTAATAGTAATTAAATCATTTAATTATTAGAGTATTCATTTATTCTTTTGTATGTGAATGTTTAGGCCAAGTATAGCGAGTATATGCCAATTCTCTTTTATGTGCATTTTTAACATAATGATTCTCTATCGTTGTTTTTGCATCACTTGGTACTTCTTTGCCCTCTAAGTAGTCATCAATTTGATTATAAGTTACCCCTAATGCTTCCTCATCAGGTAATTGAGGTTTATCATCTTCTAAATCAGCAGTAGGCACTTTTTCATATAAATGTGTTGGCGCTTCTAAATATTCTAAAAGCTGTCTACCTTGGCGTTTATCTAGTCCAAAGATAGGTGCAATGTCAGCAGCACCATCACCATATTTAGTATAAAAACCTGTGATATTTTCAGCTGAATGGTCCGTTCCTAAAACAATACCACTACGATTTGAAGCAATAGAAAATTGTACTTTCATGCGCTCTCTTGCTTTTTCATTTCCTCTTTGGAAATCTGTAAGTTCAATACCCGCTTCTTTCAATGATGCTACACTTTGATCTACTGCTGGTTTAATATTAACTGTAATCACTTCATCAGGTTGAATAAAATGAAGTGCATCTTCTACTTCATCAGCATCCTTTTGTTTACCATAGGGAAGTTTAACTGCTATAAATTGGCATTCTCTTCCTTCTTTACGGAGTTCTTCAACTGCTAATTGCGCTAATTTACCAGTAAGTGTAGAATCTTGACCACCAGATATGCCAAGTACTAATGACTCAATAAATGTATGTGATTGAACATAATTTTTAATGAATTGGATAATCTCACGAATTTCTTGTTGACTATCAATATGTTTCTTTACTTTCATTTCTTTTACTACGATATCTTGTAAATTAGTCATTATCTTCCTCCATTTCCTTAACATGTTCTGTCACTTCAAGAATGCGCTTTTGTTTATTATTCCAACAACTTGTGCTTAAATCTACTGGATATTCTTGTGGATTTAAATAACGTTTATTTTCTTCCCACAATTGTGATAATGATTGTTTTAAATAATCTTGAGTTTCTTTTTCACTTGGTAAGTCATAAACTAATTTACCATTTTCGAAAATTGAATGATGTAAATCAATTGCTTCAAAATGCTTAACATGTTTCATTTTATAAGTATGAACTGGATGGAACATCTTTAATGGTTTTTCTTTATTAGGATTTTCATGTTCAAGCGTGATATAGTCACCTTCAGCCTTGCCAGTTTTAGTATTAATAATACGATATACTTTTTTCTTACCAGGCGTAGTAACTTTTTCCGCATTATTTGATAGCTTGATACGATCTACATATTCACCTTCATTATTTTCAACAGCGACAAGCTTATAAACTGCTCCTAAGGCTGGTTGATCATAACCCGTGATCAATTTAGTCCCTATACCCCAAGAATCTACTTTTGCACCCTGTGCCTTTAAACTGGTAATTGTTTGCTCATCTAAATCATTTGAAGCAATGATTTTTGCGTCTTTAAAGCCTGCATCATCAAGCATACGACGAGTTTTTTTCGATAAATATGCAATGTCACCAGAATCTAATCTTATACCTATAAAATTAATGGAATCTCCTAATTCTTTTGCAACTTTAATTGCAGTTGGTACCCCTGATTTTAAAGTGTGGAACGTATCTACTAAAAACACACAATTTTTATGTCGTTCTGCATAAATCTTAAATGCTTTATACTCATCACCATATGTTTGAACTAGTGCATGAGCATGAGTTCCGGAAACTGGAATACCAAATAATTTGCCTGCTCGGACATTACTTGTTGAATCAAACCCACCAATATATGCTGCACGTGCTCCCCAAACTGCGGCATCAATTTCTTGTGCACGTCGTGTACCAAATTCCATTAACGTATCTTGTGGTGCAACTTGACGAATTCTACTAGCTTTCGTTGTAATAAGCGTATGAAAATTTACAATATTAAGTAAAATGGTTTCAATAAGTTGAGCTTGAATTAATGGCGCTTCTACTCGTAATAATGGTTCATTCCCAAAACACAATTCCCCTTCTTGCATCGCGCGAATATTCCCTGTAAATTTCAAATTTTTAAGATATTTTAAAAAATCATTTTTATATCCTATTGATTGTAAATATTCGATATCAGAATCACTAAAATGGAAGTTTTCTATAAATTGAATCATTCTTTTTAACCCATTAAAAACAGCATATCCACTTCCAAATGGCATATTTCTGAAATACAAATCAAACACTGCATTTCTTTCATGAATACCGTCATTCCAGTAACTTTCTGCCATATTTATTTGATATAAGTCATTATGTAACATTAAACTATCATCTTCGTAACGATACATCCTCATCTCTCCTAACAACCTTTTTGTATATTTTATCACAATTCAGTAATAGTGAGTATTTTCGATAATAGTCTTTAATTTAAAAATTAAATTTTTTTAATTCGACAAATTCATGACATAAGTATTTATTGTATGTGTTATATCAGTTACTCGCTTATAATACTATTGAGGTGATTATATGCTATTAGAAGAAGCTACAAATTTTATCCAAACTATGTATGGTGAATTAAATTACTCAAATCATACTATTTCTAAACGTATCACTGAGATAGAGAAAGAAATCAATCGGACAGGTACCTATACACATACTTATGAAGAACTAAATTATGGCGCTAAAATGGCATGGCGTAATTCCAATCGATGTGTCGGGCGCTTATTTTGGGAATCATTAAATGTTGTGGATGCACGCGATATTTATACAGAACAACATTTCTTAGATGCGCTTCATAATCATTTAAACAAAGCAACAAATGGCGGTAAAATCAAACCATATATCACTATATTTTCTTCAACTGATGCACCTAAAATATATAACAATCAATTAATACGTTACGCAGGATATGAAGATAAAGGTGATCCATCAGAACGCGAGATAACACAATTAGCTAATCATTTGGGATGGAAAGGCAAAGATTCAGACTTTGACGTGCTTCCTCTTATTTATCAATTACCAAATTCACCTATAAAATATCATGAATTTCCAGCTTCATTGATTAAAGAAGTAGATATAGAACATGATCAATTTCCAAAGCTGAAAGATTTACATTTAAAATGGTATGGTGTTCCTATTATTTCTAATATGGATTTGAAAATAGGTGGAATTACATATCCAACTGCTCCTTTTAATGGTTGGTATATGGTCACTGAAATTGCAGTTCGTAATTTTACTGATACTTACCGCTATAATTTGCTTGAAAAAGTTGCAGAAACATTTGAATTTGGTACACTTAAAAATAATTCATTTAATAAAGATCGTACATTAGTAGAATTAAATTATGCAGTTTATCACTCTTTTAAATCACAGGGTGTTTCTATTGTTGACCACTTAACTGCTGCTAAACAATTTGAATTATTTGAAGAAAAAGAGGAACAGCATCATCGTGATGTTACTGGAAAATGGTCATGGTTAGCCCCACCGTTATCGCCAACGTTAACTGCTAATTACCATCATGGATACAAAAATATTATTAAAGATCCTAATTTCCATTATAAAAAAGCGACACCGATGAAATGTCCATTCCACTAATGTACAAGATTCATGAGGTGACAATTCATCATGCATTTATATTATTTAGGTCCCGAAGGTACATTTTCATATTTAGCTGCTAAAAAATATTTTTCAAAAGATAACTTTAACTTCATACCAAAGTCTAATTTATATGAAGTCATTAAGTCAGTAAATAGTGACGCTCAATCTGTAGCAATTGTACCCATAGAAAATTCAATTGAAGGAACTATAAACATTGTGGCAGATGCACTAGCTCAACAACATGTTTTTGCTCATGGGGAAATACATTTAGATATTAATTTTGGTTTATATGCCACAAGGGACTCAAAGATAGAAAATATAAAAAAGGTATACTCTATCGCACCAGCCATCAGTCAAACAAGCCAATACATTCAAAAACATCAATTTTCTTACGATTATGTTGAGAGTACAATTCAAGGATTAGAAAAAATCTCCTCGGATGTAGCAGCCATTGTCCCTGTAGGTAGTGGTGAAATGTACGGATATACTGCTATAGAGAGTAATATTCAAGATTACCCGCATAATGTTACACGTTTTTTAGTCATAAAAAATGATAATAACTTTGAGTCTAAAACGAATAACACAATGCTATTAATTACCCCTAAGTATGACAAAGCTGGATTACTGGCAAGTATACTGACTACATTTGCATTATTTGATATTAATTTATCATGGATTGAATCAAGACCATTGAAAACTCAACTGGGCATGTACCGCTTCTTCGTACAAGCAGATACCGGGCTATCAGATAATTTGAATAAAGTTATATCAATATTAGAAACATTAGATTTTTCAGTGAAAATTATTGGTGCTTTTCATCGTCAATAAAAGGGAGTGGACAATATTTGTGTTGAATGTATCCTTTCATTCTGAAAAACTAGCCGCATCATATTAAAAATGCCTAGAACCACTCATGAACTCATGATGTCCCAGGCTTTTTTATATATTTATTTAAAATATTAAGATAAAACATACATAATGAATATATGATTTCAAGATATTTAATTTTATTTTAAATTTAATGTATCAGAAATATCAAATCCTAAAATATATGGCATTAAGAAATAAACAATTACTATAATAATCACTGCAGAAATTAAATTAACCCAAACTCCTACTTTAGCCATTTCTTTAATACTCAACTTACCTGATCCAAATATAATAGCATTTGGGGGTGTTCCTACTGGTAACATGTAAGCACAGTTTGCTGCCATAGCTGCGGGTACCATTAATAACATTGGATGTACACCTACTGCTACAGATAGCGCAGCAAGAATAGGTAAAATCATTGTAGCAGTTGCTGTATTTGAAGTCACTTCTGTTAAAAATAACACAAATATTGTAATGACAATAACTATTACTAGTGGATGCACCCCATCTAACATTTTTAGTTGCTCACCTAGCCATTTTGCTAAACCACTTTCTGAAATTCCTTTTGCTAAAGCTAAACCTCCACCAAATAATATAAGTACACCCCATGGTAATTCTTTTGCCACTTCCCAATCAATAATTCGCTTATGCTTTTCTTTACTTTTAGCCGGAAATATAAAAAGTAAAATAGAAATAAATATTGCAATTGTACCGTCTGCAACTTCAGATGTTATTGAAAAATTTTTTAAAATAAATTCTCTTGTTATCCATAGTAAACTTGCAAGAATAAAAATAGCTTGAACCACTTTTTCTTCATAAGACATTTTACCAAGACGATTGAGTTTATCTTCAATCAATGTTTGACCACCCGGTAAATACTTCAAATCATGTCTAAATGCGATAAATCTTAAATAAGCCCATGCTAATGCTATTAAAATAATAACTGTAGGAATACCAACAATCATCCATTTAGCAAAGCTAATTTCTTGTCCAAAATGTTGTTCAAATTGTCCTTTTAGTATAATGAGTGGCGGTGTTCCAATAAGTGTACCTAATCCTCCGATGGTCCCAGAATAACCAATAGCTAAGACAAGTGATTTTTCAAACTTCGAAATGCTATCTGATTTAACGTCATCATCTTTCAACTCATTCGCTTCTTTAATAATTGCTAAACCAATAGGTATCATTATCATAACAGCCGCTGTATTTGATACAAACATTGATAGGAATCCTGTAGCAATCATGAAGCCTAATAATATTTTACTCGTGCTTGCGCCAATATATCTAATAATAGTTAAAGCTACACGTGTATGTAAATTCCATCTTTCCATAGCAATTGCAAGAATAAAACCACCTAAAAATAAAAAGATAATATCATTACCATATTCAGAAGAGACTTGTTCAAGCGAAAGTACATGTCCTAAAGGCAAAAGTATGAGTGGTAAAAAACTCGTTGCAGCAATTGGTATCGCTTCTGTAATCCACCAAATAGCTATCCACACCGTAATTCCTAAAACATATACCCCTTTGAAAGGAAGTTCTACTGGATGAAAGAATGATAAGATAAGAACAAACAATAACGGTCCTAAAATGAGCCCCAATAATTGCCCCATAGAATAAGATTGATTTGTATGATCTTTTTTAGAAAAAAATGTTAAGTATTGTGCATTTCTTCGAAAACCTGATTGCTTAGTCATCTAATTCTCCCCCTTTAAAATTAGAAACTTAACTTAATATATTCTATTTTTAGAAATATGGCATCATCTCAACAAAGTTGATTTGATACCTATTATATTGCAAACAAGCCCTCATAGAAATCTGACTTTTTTGAAAATATATAATGATATTATAACATAAAAGAAAACGCTTTATTATATATCATAATAAAGCGCGTATCATTTATTTTTCATCTATAATTATACCTTTTTAAATTAAATACTAATCAATATTAATTTTTTTAACTTTAACTTTATCATTTTGATTAAATGTCAAATTAGAAATATCTTCTAAATGTAATCTTTGTGTCGAATGATTAAACGAATTACCTGCAATAAAAACATTAGTATGTTTTACATTATTATAACTTCTCACGTGTATAGCATCTCTTTTCATTTCTCCTTCAAAATGATTACCGGTTACAGTCAAATTATCTCCAGCTTGAGTCTTTTGAACTTGTCCTGTAGAAACATCAGCCGCATTTTTTCCATCTTTAACTCCAAGAAAACGAATACCACCATTACAATTTATAAAGGTATTATTTGAGATAAACATTGTCTTTGATTTTAACGGAGTTAATGCATATTCATTCATTCCGTTAAACACATTATTCCTTATATGAATATTTTCGTAAAAGCGATTATAACGACTGGCATGAGAGCCTATCGCTCTATTCCAAGCTTGCATTTTAGGTTGGTTTGAATTTCCAAAATAGCAATCTTCAATGACAACATTTTTGGTAATCGTGCCATCAGTCGTACCAAATTTAGGAAATGACCCAGGCACTTGAATGTCTAATTGAATTGCTTCAGAAAATGAACGATCACCATTTACATCAAAAAAGCCTTTAAACTTACAGTTCTTAATATATAAACCATTGATTCCACAAGCATCTAGTGCATGTCCACCTACAACATCAAGTACTGTAATATCTATTAACTCGATATCTTCAGCATGACCTATAGACATTGCGGTATTATTGTAGGGGTACTTTGAACCGTTCATATCAAATATACCACCTTTTATTTTAATATGCCCATTTCCTTGATATCCATGATAGAAACCAAATTTTTTACCATTTTTTAACAATGCATCTCTCGAGTGACGCTGCAAGATGGTATCATCTTCTAATATTAAAGTGGTATGATCATATATCACTAATGCTTTACTAATATAATAAGTCCCAGATGGTATATAAACTGTATGTTCTCCATATCTTGCGGCATTAAGTGCTTTTTGTATAGCTTTAGTATCTCTTCGTTTATGTTTTCCTTTTAAACCAAAATCCTGTGCATTGATCAATATTTTTTATCCCCTATCTTATGTTGTTATTAAATATATTTGTAACCATAATGGTGTATAGCTATACTATATTTATAATTTAATATTATACATTTTTTAAGGTATTCAAACATTTTTTAAGAAAGGGATGTTTATTATGACTAACAAAGCATTGATTGTTGTAGATTATTCTTATGATTTTATCGCTGATGACGGCCGATTAACTTGTGGTAAACCAGGCCAAGATATTGAACAGTTTATTGTAGAAAGACTCAATCAATATCAACATCAACATGATAATATCTTTTTCATGATGGATTTACATTTTGAAGAAGACCCGTATCATCCTGAAACTAAATTATTCCCACCACATAACATTGAAGGCACTTCAGGTCGTCAATTATATGGTAAGGTAAAATCATTTTTTGATAAATATAAAAATGAAGATATTGTACATTATTTAGATAAGCGACGTTATGATTCTTTTTATGGTACTGCTTTAGATAGTTTATTAAGAGAAAGACATATTGATACTGTTGAAATTGTAGGTGTATGTACTGATATATGTGTACTCCATACAGCAATTTCTGCTTATAATTTAGGCTATCATATTATTATCCCTGAACAAGGTGTTGCCTCATTTAATGAAGAGGGTCATCAGTTCGCTTTAGCTCATTTTAAAAACTCATTAGGTGCAAAGGTAGAAGTTATCAATTAAAACATGCTAAAATAAGGATAAATTTAAAAATTAAGGGTGAATAAATCAATGGCAAAAACTTATATTTTTGGACATCAAAATCCGGATACAGATGCAATATCTTCAGCTATTATAATGGCTGATTTTGAACAACAAACTGGAAATTCTGAAGCAACTCCTTATCGCTTAGGTGAAGTGAGTGCTGAAACAAAATATGCATTAGATCATTTTAAAGTTGATGCACCAACTTTATTAAATGATGATTTAGAAGGTCAAGACGTTATCTTAGTTGACCACAATGAATTCCAACAAAGTGCTGAAACTATTGCTAAAGCGAATATTGTGAATGTCGTAGATCATCATAGAATTGCGAACTTTGAAACAGCAGGTCCTTTATACTATCGTGCAGAACCTGTAGGTTGTACTGCTACAATTCTTTATAAAATGTATAAAGAACGTAACTTTAAGATTAAACCTGAAATTGCTGGATTAATGATTTCAGCTATTATTTCAGATAGTTTATTATTTAAATCTCCAACATGTACTGACGAAGATGTAAATGCCGCTAAAGCATTAAAAGACATTGCTAATGTCGATTTAGATGAATATGGTTTAGAAATGTTGAAAGCAGGTGCTTCAACAACTGATAAATCTGCTGAAGAGTTATTAAATATGGATGCTAAATCATTTAATATGGGAGATTATGTTACTCGTATTGCTCAAGTCAATACTGTAGATATTGATGAAGTCTTAAATCGTAAAGATGAATTGGAAAAAGCAATGTTAGAAACAAGTGCAAACGAAAAATATGATTTATTTGTATTAGTTGTCACTGATATTATTAACAGTGATTCTAAAATTTTAGTTGTCGGGGCTGAAAAGGATAAAGTTGGTCAAGCCTTCAATGTTCAATTAGATGATGGTATGGCTTTCTTATCGGGTGTAGTTTCTCGTAAAAAACAAGTTGTACCTCAAATCACTGAAATTTTAACTAAATAATTCATATTTTAATTCATATATAATAAGGCTGAGATAGTAAGTTACTTAACTCTCAGCCTTTTTTAATTTATTTTAATCATTCATTCAAATGTTTTAACCTTGGATACATTTAACTAAAATTATATAGTCAATCACACCTATAACGGTATTGTGATTGACTGTACAGGAGGTACTACAATTGAATTTAATAGAAAAACAATTTCAAGAAAGTAAACAGTTTTTTAAAACACATCAAACTAAAGATATCAAATTTCGTAAACAACAATTAAAATTATTAAGTAAAAGTATTAAAGACCATGAAACAGAATTATTAGAGTCGTTAAAAATAGACTTAGGGAAAGGTTCAGTAGAAGCGTATGCTACTGAAATTGGTATACTTTTAAAAAGTATAAAAACAGCTCGTAAAGAATTAAAAAACTGGGCTAAAACTAAGCAAGTAGATACACCCCTATTTATGTTTCCATCAAAGAGTTATATTAAGCCTGAGCCCTATGGAACAATATTAATTATCGGTCCCTTTAATTATCCCGTACAACTTTTATTCGAACCTCTTATTGGTGCTATAGCAGCTGGTAATAACGCCATCATTAAACCTTCTGAACTTACTCCTCATGTTGCACAAGTAGTGCGAAAAGTGATTGAGGATGTATTTACAAGCGATTTTGTAGCTGTCGTTGAAGGTGGCGTTGAAGAAACTCAAACATTAATCAATCTTCCATTTGATTATATATTCTTTACTGGTAGCGAAAATGTAGGTCGAATTGTTTACGAAGCAGCAAGTAAAAATTTAGTTCCTGTCACACTTGAACTTGGTGGTAAATCACCAGTGATTGTAGATGAAACTGCTAATATTAAAGTAGCAAGTGATCGTATTAGCTTCGGTAAATTCACCAATGCTGGTCAAACTTGTGTAGCACCAGATTATATTTTAGTGAATAGAAAAGTTAAAAATGAATTAATTCAAGCATTTAAACAATCTATTGAAGAATTCTATGGCAAAAATATTCAAAATAGCCCTGATTTTGGACGTATTGTTAATACAAAACATTTCAATCGACTTTCTGAATTATTAGCAATACATCGTAATGAAGTGATTTTTGGTGGGCATACTGATGAAAATGAACAATATATCGAACCTACAATTTTAGACGGTATTACTCCACAATCTAAAATTATGGAAGAAGAAATTTTTGGTCCATTATTACCAATCATCGTCTACGATGATTTTAATGAAGCGATAGATATTATTCAAAGTAAATCTAAACCTCTAAGCTTATATTTATTTAGTGAAGATGAAAATACAACGAACTGTGTGCTAGAAGAATTGTCATTTGGTGGCGGTGCAATCAATGACACTTTAATGCATTTAGCTAACCCAAATTTACCCTTTGGTGGCGTAGGTGCTTCAGGAATTGGCGAATATCATGGCAAATATTCATTTGATACATTTAGTCATATGAAATCATATATTTTTAAATCTACTCGACTAGATTCGAGTATTATCTATCCCCCTTATAAAGGTAAATTCAAATATATTAGAACATTTTTCAAAAACTTATAAAAAAATCCCTATAATGGCTCACTTTACAAGTGTTTACATTATAGGGTATTTTTTATCTATAACGATGAATTCAAGAAATCAACAAATACACCTTCAGGTGCGGTATACTGATTGTCAGTAGCAATCAACATACCACTATTTGTATCACGTCTAAATACTGTTAACGCGTAATTTCCTTCTTGATGTGCACATACAAGGTATTCATCTGACTCAGTAATATTAAAATCTCTTGGAAATTCTCCCCCGCTTTTTACTATTTCAACTGGGTTAATTCCTTTTCCATCATCAACTACTGTAAATATCGCTATACTATCATGTCCACGATTACTAATATATAAATTTTGTTCATCATGAGATAGTCTCACAGCTGCTAATTTAGTTTCTCCAGTGAAATCTTCAGGAATCGTTAAATGACGTTCAATTTCTTCAAATTTTCCATCATGATATTGTACAACGCTTACTCTATTAGATAACTCATGAACAACATACGCGTATGTCCCATTATTATGGAATTCAATATGACGCGGTCCATCTTCAGCATGGAATTTTGATACTGCATGTTCTTTAAACCCTTCAACTCCGAATGTATATGTTACAATTTTATCTGCACCTAAATCAGTCACAGCTACATATTTATGGTCAGGGGTTTCTCTAATAAAATGAATATGATTATGATCTTGACGCTCATGTGTTCCAGTTGGATAACTATGTTCTAACTCTTCAATTAATTTTACCACTTCGCCTGTCTCTGGATTAAGTTGATATATACGTGCTATTCCAGCAGTATAAACCGCTTCGAATAAGAAGTTATGATCACTAGAAACAGAAATATAACACCCTGTTCCATTCTCTGAAGCTAAACATTTATTAATGAGTGTAAGCTGTCCATTCTCGTCTTTTTTAAATGCAGCCACACCACATGCCTCATTCTCTTTAGTAATTGCATACAAAAATTGTTCAGTTTGAGCAAGATAAGTCGATGCTTCGATATCATATCCTGTATCTACTGATTGTATTTCTCCATTATCTTCATTAAGTTCGAATATATAAATACCCTTACCTTCTTTTTTTGTATAAGACCCCACATAACCTTTGGTTGTCATTTTAATACCTCCATTATATTCAATATTATTAACATTTATACTAGCCAATTGTATTTATTTAAGAGTAATAAAAAAAACCAGTAACTTCAAATGAAATTACTGGTATATAGTACATCGTTGCATTAAGCATTATTGCTTTCAATATCAGATACGATTTCTTTTGTTTTTCTTTCGATATCTTCAAAGTCTTTTTTGAAAATAAAGCCAAATACTACTACTACTACACCAACAACTAGTGCTGTAATAGCTGTAAAGCTTAATAAGAATTTAAATAAACCTTTAATGAAATCCCACATTTATGTTTCACCCCTGTACTTAAAATAAATACGTTTACATTAAATAATTTTAACATAGTTAACGTTATGATTAAATACATACCTTTTTATATATTATTTCAAACCTAAAATTAAAGATTTTTAAAAAATCAAATATTTTTTCTTTATTTATAATGAATGACATTTGTCTTATTTACACAGTGAATTACTATCATATATAAATAAACATTATAAGGCTTTAAATTTAATATAAATTATTGTTCAATATAAATAATAAAACAAATGATAGGAGGATTTTTCATGCAAGAAGTTAAGTCAGATATTATGACCTTTCGCGGATCACATTTTGATTTAGGTATCAAAACTGCTCAGTGGTTAAAACAGACGCCCTTACTAGAAAATAGAGAACGTGAATGGAAGAAGCGTATACCTCGTTTTGACATTGATGTTAATGAAACATATAGCATTTTCCAAACGTATGCACCAGAAATCTGGGAAGAATTATTAGGAATGCAAGAGATATTAAATTTACCGACTAAACAAATGATTTTAAATTTCGGTCACTATCGTTTTACTGATTTAAATGAAAGTGGATGTACAGTTTTTCAAGGTAAAGATTATATGGTTCGTAATTATGACTATCATCCTGCTACATATGATGGCAGATATCTTCTTTATCAACCAAATGATGGTGGACTCGCGCAAATAGGACCAACCTCTAGAGTAACTGGTCGTATGGATGGTATGAATGAAGCAGGTCTTGTGATGGGATATAATTTTATGCACCGTAAGCATCCTGCAAATGGATTTGTATGTTATATGGTAGGACGACTTGTCTTAGAATATTGTAAAGATGTAAAAGAAGCAATTCAATTTCTAAAAGAGTTACCCCATAGAAGTTCATTTAGTTATATTTTAATGGATAAGCATTTAAATCATGCAATTGTTGAAATTACGCCACGCTCATTTGATGTTAGATATGATAAAGTTTGTACTAATCACTTTGAAATATTAACACATGAAAATCGTAACTATACCAAAGAATCTAAAGAACGTCTTGCTCGCACAATTAGTCAAACTTCAGAAGATATAGATAAATATACTGCGTTTAAACTTTTTAATGATCCTAAATATGACATTTATAGTAAGTTATTTAAAAGTTGGTCAGGAACGATTCATACATCAATGTATGAACCTAAGCATTTAAAAGCTTGGATGACATTAGGTGAGAATAGACCCCCTCTATCTATCGACTTTCAATCATGGTTAGAGGGTCATGAACTTGATTTAATAGAATTTACTGGAAAGCTAGATACTGATTTAACATTTGCTACGTATTAATAAAAAAAGATTAGATAAACGTTTTAAAATTTAATTAATCAACGTTTTGTCTAATCTTTTTCATCCTATTTAATATTTATATCACCTTTAACGTTATAACACTCTATAATATTATAACTATTACCTACTTTGCTATCTTTAAAATAAGGATTCTTAATGTTATTGTCACCCATTCCTGGATGTAGTTTTAACAAGGTGTCTTTAGGATTAGTTTTATACTCAATGTTTATATCACCTTTTTTACTTGAGCTCTTCATATCAATTTGACTTGGCATGTTTTTAAAGTCAAGTTTTCCTTCATTTGTAATGAATAACCCATTTTTCAAGGTACAATGATTAACCACAATATTAGAATTTATTACTTTAAATTGACTATTTTTAATATCACTATTTTTAATATTAATTGTTCCATGATCGCTATAATAATCAATACGATCAAGTTTAGCTTCTTTGATATTTAAATTTTCTCCGTCTTTTCTAATTCTGGCTTTTTTGATATCTATATTATTAATATTTAATTTTCCTAATTTAGCATCAATATTTAATTGTTTTAATTTATCAGGTGGAATAGTTATATGTATGTTGAACTTGCTTCTTTTAAAAGGGTTTAAATTAAAGCTATACCCTCTTTTAGAAGAACGTGATTCTTTTACATTTAAGCTGTCTTTTTGAGTGTTCACTTTTATACTATTGTCCCCGTAATATTTCACTCTAAATGAAGAACCTTGAGTAATAGTGATATCAGAACTATAACTATCTATATTCAATTTGGAGATAGATGATTGATGAAACGTTTCATTATATTTCAGTCGTTTATAAATATCTTTATCATGAACAAACCATACCAACGTTGCTGCTAGAAAAAAAACAACAAATATAACTAATCCACTTATTGTTAACTTTTTCATCACTGGATTCTTCCTTTAATTATTTTTATATACCATGATAAATATTTTAAAACAAGTTTATATAAATTCTGAACAATTTTTATTATTGCAACGAACGCTAATATACCTATTCCAGCATAAGAAATACTATAAAGAAAATTACTAAAAGAGTCAGGAGTGCTTTTAAGGATACTAATAATAATTAATAAGATAGGTAAACAAATAAGCACAATTGAAATGACGAAAACAAAGGCTAGAAATATTAAGAATATTATCATTGGGATAACAATTAAGAAAAAAGAAATAACACCCAAACTTAATGATGCCATAATAGCTTTTACAATATTACGAAAGTTAGGTGTAACTTTAGCATGTGAAATTGCTTCTTTAGCTTTTATTTCTTTTCCAATAGTATAAGGATTTTTCAAATCATCTAATATTTGAGCATCTGTTTTGCCTTTTGTTTCTTGATTATAAAAGATATCTTCATATTCATTCATTACTTTATCTTTGTCTTTACGTGGTAAATCATCAAGCTCCGTTTCCAGTTCATTCAAAAAAGTAATTTTATCCATTTCTCTTTCACATACTTTCTTAAAATATAAATTTATTTTTATTAACTATCAACGACTAAAGAATTCAATTCGCTTAACAATATTATCTTTATATAAAATTGATAATTTCATGTGATGATCTTTATCAAGATATACTAAAGCATCATAACCTTTACCTACCTTATCTTTGTCATAGTTATAACCTAGATTATCTATAACAGCATCGATTGGGTCACCTATATGAACATCAAAATTTGTGTTAACAAAAGTATCTTTAACTAAGATAATTCCTTTAATTTTATGATGTTTTTTCTTGACTTTTATTGTTAAATTTTTATATTTATTATGATTATAAAAAACATACCTATCTAATTTCACATGCTTATTTAAACTATATTCTGAGTTATCAAACGTTTTATTAAGCTTTAAATGATTAATTTCTACATCACTTAAATCAACCGTTCTTTCATTTTTATAAATTGTCAATCCTAGTACAACTAATAAAGAAATGACAATAAATAAAATTGAGATAACCCATCTATTTTGAATATGCAATAGGACCACCACTTATATACTTATTTTTTTTAATATATCATAACTATGATTATATTCAAAAAATATCAAAGTATCTTTCAATGCAAATAAAACTGGCGACAAAAATTGAACGTATCGTCGCCAGTTTTATTAAAAAGTTATTAATTTAAATGTCTCGTTTAGCAGCATAAAGTACATCAACAATAAATAAAATAACAATAGATGCAATAGAAATGAACCATTGCCAATTCGTAAATTCAATACTACCTGATGATGATTTTTCTGTTAAGTAACTAAAAGGTATATATTTGAGTGATTTTTGAATATTATCGCCCCATTCAGGGATTAAACCTAAAAATGGTTGTAAAAATGGTACGATAAACACTAAAAAGATACCTAATGTAAAAATGACTGCTGGTTTTTGTACAATTAAAGTAATTAAGAATAATAATAGTCCAAAAAATAGTAAAAAGATAAGATAGAACCAAATATTTGTTAGGAATTTATCTCCATTTAAATTTTTACCATCTGTAAAAGTTTGAATAACTAAAAGTGTAACATACGTGATAAGTGTAAATAAGAATGAAAAAATAATAATCGAAATCGTTTTTGCTATCACATAACCTACTCTATTTTTCACTTTATTCATATAAAGTTGAATCGTTCCTTGAGAATAGTCACGTGTAATTGTTTTAATAACAACAAGTAAACCAAAGAATAGAAACATCCAATTTGCCATTGGTAATATCATTGAATAATCGACTTTATCAGTATTTTTTGCTAATAGTACAGTCATTGCTGTGATGATACCCCAAATACATATAAGCGCGATATATGTTAAATAACTTTTAAAAAAACTTAATATATCATATTTAACTAATTGTAAACTTTTCATTTAATGGTCACCTCTTTGATTAATATTAAAGTACGTATCTCGAAGCGAATTTTTACGTGTTTCAATATATTTAGGATACACATTAATATGTGCGAGCGCTTTAAGCAATGTTCGATAATCTCGTTCTGCTTTAATAAGAATTTCTCCATTTTGTTTATAAGAATGAATAACATTAAAATGTTCTTGTAAATAATTTAGCGCTTGATCAAAATCATCATTGTCCAACGTAATAGAAGTACTTTCTTCTGAACTACCATCTTTCATATTGACATCTTGAACGAAATGTCCATCTCTTAAAAAGACAGCTCTATCACAAATTAATTCGATGTCTTCTAATTTATGACTTGAAATAAGAATCTTCATATTTAATTCATTTACTAAAGATTGTATCGTTTCTAGAACATCGATTGAGCCATCTGGATCCATGCCATTGGTCGGTTCATCCAAAATAAGATATTTTGGTTTATTCATTAATGATACAGCAATCGCTAATTTTTGTTTCATACCCATTGAATATTTTTTAACTTTTTTCTTAATATAGGGACGCATACCAAAAGCATCTATAATTTTATCTGAATATGCTTTATCAAATCCTTGACCAAGCACCTGAGCAAAGAGTCTTAAATTATAAAGCCCTGTTTTATTATCATAAAGTTTTGGATGTTCAATGAGATAGCCAATATTTTCATCATCTTTTAAATTAACTTTACCTTTGTAATTAATAATATTTCCATTCATCACTTTCATCAGTGTAGTTTTACCTACACCGTTTTTACCAATGAGTCCTACAATTTTGCTATCTCCAAAATCAAAATCTATATTGTCTAAAACATTATGATTACCGTATGTTTTAGTAATATTTTCTAATTTCATAAAAGTCCTCCTTTTTTCTAGCGACGATTAATACGTGCTATTTGAATAAAATAATTTATAACTAGCCAAATCACACTTATAATAACTAATCCAATACTTAAATATTTATTAAATACATTTGGATCAAGTGCATTATGAAAGATAAATAAATTAATAGTCAAAAAGATAAATGCAATTGCCATCGGTATAGCAAGTACCATTAAAATAATATAAACAGTGTAAGAAATATATTCTCTTTTTCTTTCTGTACTTTTACTAAAGGCAATAGGAATGCTAAATAAATTTACACTTAAAAATGAAAGTGCTGTCGAATAACGCAACTCATTTACCTGAATATTTGTTGATTGAAAATTATATAATCCAATAATCAATGTTCCTAAAATCGTTAATATAATACATGTCAGATAATTTGCATTAAGCAATTCTTTCTTAGTTATTGGTAAACTTTCATAAAAAAGATACGCCTCTTTTCCACCTAACCGTCTATGTACTCTAAATAATTGTCCTGAATCTAAAATGCTTATAATCATTAATGTAATGGCAAGTGGAATATATACAACGAAACCATAGCTTGTTTTTGAAAAAAATAGTGTATAAATAGGATTAATAACAATAAGCACTACATAAATGATAAGTGTCCAACGTCTTAACTTAAAATTTCTTATTATTAGTTGCTTCATGTCATCAACCCGTTTCTATTTTGAGTTTCAACATCATTAGTTTCTTTCATTTTCTCAAGGTAAATCATTAATTCTTCAATCGTTGGATGTTTTATTTCAACTTGTTTTCCAAATAGTTCCTTAAATGTTTGACCATGTTTTGTAAAACCAACATAACCTGTCTGCTTTTCTTCTTTATATAAAAGGAGTTGATTTAATTCATCATCTAAATCTTTGTTATCACCTTTTACGATAAAATATTTCTCTTTTATATCATCACAATAGCCTTCAAGTACAAGATTGCCTGTTTTTATATATACAAGATAATCTGCTATTTTTTCTAAGTCTGAAATAATATGAGTCGAAATAAAAACCGTTTTATTTTCATCTATTAATTCTTGCTGCAATATTTCTAGAACTTCATTTCTTACAATTGGATCTAAACCTGCTGTTGGTTCATCTAATATAAATAACTCAGCGTGATGACTTAAAGCAATGGCTAAAGATAACTTCATTTTCATTCCACTAGAGAAATGCTTAATTTTAAGATGACTTGGTATATTGAATCGCTCTAAATACTGATGGAATATATGACTATCCCACTTAGAATAAAAAGGAGAAATCATATTTTCTAGTTTTTTTATATTCCATTGTTGGTTGAAATAAATTTCTGAGTAAACAAAACCAATTTTATTTTTAATCCATTTTGCTGATTCTTTCATTTGTCGTCCTAAGATTTTAATTTCTCCAGTATTAGGTTCAAGTAAATCCATCATTAATCGAATCATTGTTGTCTTGCCAGCACCATTACTCCCAATAAAGCCCGTAACAAACCCTTGAGGAATACTGAATGAAAGATCTTTGATTTGGAAAGTTTTAGTGTTATAACTTACGTGTTTAACTTCAATCGCTTTCATTCATCTTCCTCCTCGTAAATTAAAGCTAAAACTTCATTTAATTCTTTTAGAGGCATACCAATTGTTTTTGCTTCTTTTACCATGGAACGTGCAAGATGTTCAATTACAAAAAATTGTTTTTCTTTTAAAATTGAACTGTCTTGTTCTTTTACGAATGTTCCTTTACCTCTTATTGTTGTGACAAACCCTTCTTTTTCCAAATCTTCATAGGCACGCTTTGTTGTAATTAAACTGACTTGCAAATCTTTCGCCAGTTCCCTCATAGATGGTAAGTGACTTCCAGCTTCAACGTAACCTTTTAATATATTTTCTTTAATTTGTTGTTTAATTTGTTCATAAATGGGCTGTTCACTGGTGTTTTTTAGAATAACTTTCATTTATGTCCCCCTTTACAACTGTATATAAATAATATATACAGTATATACAGATTTGTAAAGTGAAATAATAAAAATAAGATAAAATCAGTATTCTTAAGACATAAGTTGTATATACACTATAAACATAGTTAAACAAAAAAACTATGATACAGTATTACAGTGGTAATTGCATCATAGTTTTCATATGTTACTTTTTATTTTTACGTCTGTCATTGCTACGATTAATAAATGCACATATCATAAACATAATGGCAGCCAATAATAACTTTATACCTTGACTTTCATGTCCAGTGGCTTGTAGATAATATCCAATGACAAACAAAACAATAGCTAAACCTACAAAAATTTTTGTTAGGTGTTTCATCATTTTTAGTCACCTCATTATAATAATTATATCAAATTTTTTATTTTATATGCATTAATCATTTATTTAATTAAAATTGAATTGTATATGTTCTATGTTAAGATAGTGTTATATCCACAAATTGCATTACACCCCCTAACTTGCCACATCAAGTTAAGGGGTTTTTGTGTAAGGTCATCTTATTTATTTTTCCACTTAGTTTCTAACCAAACTCGAAATATAATTAGCATACTCCCTGTTATAAGTGTGACTAAACCTTCTAATAACCACGACATTACACTACACCTCCACAAAGTAAAGTGTCATATCTCATGATGACCTATATATATTTTAACACACAAACAGAACATACGTTCTGTTTTCTAATAAAAACACTTCTCTGCTTTATTTTTATTAGAAAACTTTATATTTTGTTTAATTCAAGATAATATATAATGTGAATAACAATTTAAAGCGAGGTTATGAAAATGAATCCTTTAGCACAACATTTAAACGATCAACTAGGCGATGACCGTCCTGAAATATTAAGCATGTTATCGACATTAGGTCAATCTATGTTTTATCCCAAAGGTATTCTGTCTCAGTCTGCAGAAGCTAAATCAACAAAATACAATGCAACAATTGGTATGGCAACTAATGATAAAGGAAAAATGTATGCAGACACATTATTTGATGTCTACAATCATCTTTCGCCTGATGAGATTTTCCCATATGCTCCGCCACAAGGAATTGAAACTTTAAGAGATTTATGGCAACAAAAAATGTTAAAAGAAAATCCTAGTTTAAAAGCTTCATCTATAAGCCGTCCGATCGTGACGAATGCATTAACCCATGGTTTATCTTTAGTTGCTGACTTATTTGTAAATGATGAAGATACAATTTTATTACCAACACATAACTGGGGAAACTATAAACTTATTTTTAATACAAGACATAAGGCAAATATTGAAACTTATGCTATTTTCGATCAAGATGGACATTATACAACAAACTCACTTGTATCTACTTTAGATAATTTTAAACAAGATAAAGCTATTATTATCTTAAACTATCCTAATAATCCAACAGGCTATACACCTACTAAAGAAGAAGTTCTTACAATTGTCTCAGCAATTGAACGCTTAGCAGAAAAAGGAACTAAGGTGATTACAGTCGTAGATGATGCATACTATGGTTTATTTTATGAAGATGTCTATACACAATCTATTTTTACTGCAATTACTCAATTAAATTCAAAAAACATTTTACCGATACGCCTTGACGGTGCAACTAAAGAATTTTTTGCTTGGGGTTTACGTGTTGGCTTTCTTACATTTGGATTAAGTAATCAAAAAGCTAAAGACGTATTAGAGGCTAAAGTTAAAGGATTAATTAGAAGTAATATTTCAAGTGGAGCAATGCCTTCTCAAAGTGCAATTAAATATATACTAGAGAATCATGAACAATTTGATAAAGAAATTCAAGCTAATGTAAAAACATTACAAGAACGTTATGAAGTAACAAAAGAAGTGGTTTATGATGAAAAATATAAACAACATTGGCAAGCATATGATTTTAACTCTGGATACTTTATGGCACTTAAAGTAATCGGCGTTAACCCAGAAAAACTTCGTGTTCATTTAATCGACAACTATTCAATTGGTATTATTGCACTTAATGATACAGATATTCGTATTGCTTTTAGTTGTGTTGAAAAAAACGATATTCCACATGTTTTTGATTCTATTGCTAAAGCAATTGATGACTTAAAATAACATAAAAGTATAATAGCGAGAGACCTAACTAGGAAGGTTCTCGCTATTTTTTAATGACTTGTAATAAAATCTAACAATTTAAACATTACTTCTTTATTCTCTCTTGGTACTTCTTGGTTAAGAATCTGTTCTGGCGTTTGATTTAATACGGAATCAAACACATATGAAGCATCATTCATGATAATCTCTTTTATATCATGAGCACTTGGTTCAAAATGAAATTGTAGTCCGATAATATTATTATTCAAAATAAATCCTTGATTTTTTAAATATTGACTTGAAAATAATAATTGTGCATTTTTAGGTATATAAAATGTTTCTTCATGCCAATGTAATGCCATCAATTCTTTTGGAATATTAGGAATGATGGATGACTCAAGATAAACTTTATTCCAACCGACTTCTTTTACTGGAGATTTTCCTACAGTATATCCTAGTGCTTTAGTAATTTGTTGAGCGCCAAAACATATACCAAATATTGGCTTATTTTGCTGTATTAAATTGCGAATTAATTCTCTTTCTTCAAAAATCCATTTATCCTCATTATTAGGACTCATGGGTCCTCCTAAAATAATAAGTAAATCTGTTTCTTTAACATTGGGAAGGATACCACTATTAAAATAAGGATGATAAATATATAATTCATGGTGATGCTCGGTAGCCCAATCTCTGATAACTCCAGGACCTTCATTAGGGGTATGTTGTAAAATATTAATCCTCATTGTTGATTCTCCTTTAAAAGTCAATGTTTATTTATATCTTTGCTATCATTATACTTCGAAACACTTAAAATAAATACTATAAAAATTATATAATTTTTATATTTAAAAAACTTTTATAAGCACTCCAATATATAAAAGGAATCTAAGACAATCATTTTTTGCCATAGACTCCAATATAAAACTCATACTTTTCTATTTTCTATTAAGTCACTATAGTATTTAATAGGGTTCATTCTATCTTTCCATCTAATATAAATCAGTGTTCCACCATGTTTTTTGAGTTTTTCATTACTAGCACCACGTTCAAATGAAGACGCTAGTTCAATATTCATATTAGGATTAACATTTAATAATTTTGCATACCATTTAACCCATACATCACCTTTGACTGGATCATTTTGAATTAACTAATCAATATTTCAGTACAGATTCACTCTATAATCAAAACCGTCAGAAAATTAAATAACAACATAAATATAAAAAGCAAGAATTCTTTTATCACTATATTAATCTATATTATTATTTTGATTATTAAATTTAGCATTTTTATTTATTATCTTTTTTTCAATTTGTATATTAAATAAAATTGTTAAAAATCAAAAGATGTAAAATTTTGACAAGTTTTATGTAAAAATTGTTCAAATTATATTTAAAGATATCAGTGAAATTAAATAAGTAATTAAAGAATATATCTACTTTTTTAATACAAAAAACTAACATTAAAAATGGCTGATTTTGCATAAAACAAAACCAACCATATCTTTTAATTATTTACTTGTCTATTTGACTGAGCGCACTTCAAAATGAACTTATCAGTCTTTTTATTATATTTTCTAAATTTCTATAACCATGACCAGTAAAAACACAAAACATTGATATATCAACATTTATAGGTGTTTTTACATCATACCTGGCATACCGCCCATTGCAGCATTGTCATTACTTTCAGGTTCTGGAATATTTGCAACTACCGCTTCAGTAGTTAAGAACATTGCAGCAACACTTGCAGCGTGTTGTAAAGCTGAACGTGTTACCTTAGTAGGATCTACAATACCTTCTTCAAGCATATTCACCCACTCGTTTGTAGCAGCATTGAATCCGACACCTGCATCAGCATGTTTAAGTCTTTCAACAATAACTGAACCTTCTAATCCAGCATTTTCAGCAATTTGGCGTACTGGTGCTGATAAAGCTTTAAGTACAATATTAACACCTGTCGCAACATCGCCTTCCGCTTCTATTTCTTCAACTTTATTATAGATATTAACTAAAGCTGTACCACCACCTGCAACAATACCTTCTTCAACTGCAGCGCGTGTAGAATTTAATGCATCTTCAATACGTAATTTACGTTCTTTTAATTCTGTTTCAGAAGCAGCACCTACTTTTATCACTGCTACACCACCAGCTAATTTAGCAAGACGTTCTTGTAATTTTTCTCTATCAAAGTCTGAATCAGTTTCTTCAATTTGTGCTTTGATTTGACTTACTCGTGCATCAATACTGTTATCGTCTCCATCACCATCAACAACAGTTGTATTATCTTTTGTTACTTCTACTTTATTTGCAGTACCTAACATATCAATAGAAGCATCTTTTAATTCTAATCCTAAATCATCTGTAATCACTGTTGCACCAGTCAATATTGCTAAATCTTCTAACATTGCTTTACGACGATCACCAAAGCCAGGTGCTTTAACAGCTACAGCAGTGAAAGTACCTCTCATGCGGTTTAATACAATATTTGTTAATGCATCACCTTCAACTTCATCTGCCACGATTAAGATTGGTCGGCTTGATTGAACAACTTGTTCTAATAAAGGTAATATATCTTGGAATGATGAAATTTTCTTATCTGTAACTAAAATATATGGTCTTTCTAATTCCGCAATCATTTTATCAGAATCTGTTACCATATATGGAGATTGATAACCTCTATCAAATTGCATACCTTCTACAACTTCTAATTCCGTATCAAGTCCATTAGATTCTTCAATTGTAATAACACCGTCATTACCTACTTTATCCATTGCTTCAGAAATATATTTACCAATTTCTTCATCAGCAGCAGAAATTGCACCTACTTGTGCGATTTCATTTTTATTTTCAACTTTTTGAGAAATGTCATGTAATGCTTCAACTGCTACTCTGACTGCTTTATCAATGCCTTCACGTAAACCAACTGGATTTGCACCACTTGTTACGTTTTTCAAACCTTCTTGAATCATTGCTTGTGCTAATACTGTAGCAGTTGTAGTACCATCACCAGCAATTTCATTTGTTTTATTTGCTACTTCTTGAACTAACTTAGCACCCATATTTTCATATGGATCTTCTAATTCAATTTCTTTGGCAATTGTTACACCATCGTTTGTAATTAAAGGTGCAACATATTCTTTATCTAATACAACATTTCGACCTTTAGGACCAATTGTTACTTTAACAGCGTTTGCTAATTTATCCACACCACGTAACATTGCTTGTCGTGCATCTTCTGAAAATTTAAGATCTTTAGCCATTTATACAACCTCCATTAATATTAATCCTGTTTTTCGACAATTTTATATAGTTATTTTTACTTTTCTATAATTGCTAATATATCTTCTACATTTAAAATTAAATAGCTTTCTTCTCCACGTTTAATCTCTGATCCAGCATATTCTTGAAATACTACTGAATCACCTTCTTTTACTTCGGGAGCAACTGTCTCACCATTATCAAGAAGACGTCCGCTGCCTACTGCAACTACAACACCTTCGTTAGATTTTTCTTTTGCGCTATCAGTTAAAACGATTCCACTTTTAGTTGTTTGTTCTTGTTCTTTTCTTTCGATAATCACACGATTTCCTAATGGTTTAAGCATGATTGTTCCTCCTTAGCAGGGTCTATTTAGCACTTTAATATAATGAGTGCTAATCTAATTTTTATAATAATCAAATTTGGTCAATATTTCAAGTAAAAACTCTCTCTTACTTTTGTACATCTGAGTGTTTTACGATAAAATAAGAATAATTGATATTTAATCTGGAGGTTTCAAATGGCAAGAATTTGGGTGGCAATACTAACATTAATTATATATGCTTTAGCACAATTTTTACCCTTAGTTCTAGCACAAACGCCTATATTTAGTCGTTTATCAGGTATGGCTTTAGCTAGAGCTGGGGTGTATACTCAAGTTATCTTATTTATACTTGCAGCAATTTTAATCATCTTTCTTCATTTCAAAATTAAGAATCCTACAAACTTAGAGCAGGAACATAAAGAATCAAAACGTTATATTATCCCATGGGCTATACTTGGCTTTTTCATTGTCATGTTATATCAAGTTATTGTAGGCGTGATTAATATATGGATTTTCGGTCAACCACAACAAAGTCCAAATACTCAACGAATAATGGCTGTAGCAAAACAACTTCCTATTTTTATTATATTAATTTCTGTTGTAGGCCCTATTTTAGAAGAATATGTATTTAGAAAAGTGTTCTTTGGTGAACTATATGATCGAATTAAAGGAAATAGAATCATTGCCTTCTTAATTGCTTCTACCGTAAGTTCTTTACTTTTTGCATTAGCGCATAATGATATTAAATTTATTCTTATTTATTTTGGTATGGGGATGATACTTTCGTTAGCTTATACTTTAACAAAACGAATTTCTGTGCCGATACTTATTCATATATTTCAAAATGGCTTCGTTGTAGTAATGCAATTTTTCCTTGGCGATTCATTAAATCATTTGAAACAACAAACTCAATTTATTATTCACTTGTGTAATTAGCATATAATTTATCTTAATAAATAAAAGCATCGAATGCTCTAGACATTTGATGCTTTTACTTTTTTTTCGTTTTTAAATTTTGATATACATAAATTATCATTACAGCGGAAGATATTAAAATTAAAGTAGGAATCAGTACCATATTCAAAGTTTTTATATATGATTTTGATTCTGTTTTTTTATGAGAAGAAGTAATGACTTTTTTATGTTGTTCTTCTTCTACTTCATCCTTATGAATTGTTTTTGGCTTTTTTAAATCAGGCATAGAGCCAATGTCACTTGTAATTAATGATAAAACTTGCTCATCTAAATTTTTATAATATTCTTTAGCATTAAGTGGATTAAAATATTGAAATCTAAAGTATTGAGAATCCTCTTGTAATATATTTAGATTTTGATTATCAAATTTTTGTTTCTTAATTAAACGATTAAAATCTTTATTTGTTATCTTTTCACCATTATCATCTAAATGATTAACCTTATTAATAATATAAGGGTTGTACTTATAAGCACCTTTTGCATATTGATTAAACCTATTTAAGATATTTTCTGAAAATCTTGACTCTATTTGATATGCATTTCGATAAGTGGATTCTTTTCCTCTATCACTTTGGAAATATAGATTATTTTGCTTTAAATGTGTTGGTTCAAAATTATTATGATTGTTTTCAACTAGTTGTCGTGAAACCAATTGGTTAAACATTGTTTTGGAAATACTATTTTGAGACTTACCCTTTTGATAAGTAGTTTTTGAGTAAACATTAGATGAAATATTATCATTATATGGTTGTATGATTTGATTTTGTTTCGACTTCATTGATTTAGACCTTACATTTTGATGTTCTTCTTGCTTAAAAATAGTTGAATCATCAATTTTATAATTTTTACTTTTTTGTGCTGTTTTATATTTAGTATGATTTTTTTCTTTAGAAGATGACGTGTTATTTTTATGAATATGTTCTATTCCACTCTTTTGTTGATTCTTATCATTAACTTTTTCTTTTTTTGATCCTTCAGAGCTATTAGTTTCGTTACTTTTTTGTTGTGACTCTTCTGCTATTGATTCTTTTGTGCTATTAGACTCTTCGCTTTCTTCTTGTGATTCCTCTGCTGTTGATTCTTTTGTGCTGTTAGGCTCTTCGCTTTCTTCTTGTGATTCCTCTGCTGTTGATTCTTCCGTATTATTAGTTTCGTTACTTTCTTGTTGTGATTCCTCTGCTGTTGATTCTTTCGTATTATTAGTTTCGTTACTTTCTTGTTGTGATTCTTCTGCTGTTGATTCTTCCTTACTGTTAGTTTCGTTGCTTTCTTGTTGTGATTCTTCTGTTTTTGATTCTTCTGTGTTGCTAGTTTCATCGTTGGTATGATTAAATTCTTTTATGTTTTGATTTTCATTACTTAGTTCAATTTTAGAATGCTGATTGTCAGAAGTTTTTTGTAGGTTTACTTTCTGATCTACGCCTTCACTCTCTATATTAGAAGAGGTTTCAGCATAACTATAGTGACTAAATATAATTGTACTTATAGCAAAAATAAGACTTGTTCGAATAACGTTTTGTTTTATCATTCTGAGACCTCCTCTTATTTTTAACAGTTTTAGTATAAAGAATAAAAAAATATCATGCATGTATATAAACAAATTGATAAAGAATATTAATATTTATGAAATTTTTTGTTATATAATAATTTACTTATTCTAGTATAAATTTTATACTGGATATATATTAAAAAAAGGAGATTATCTGATGGGATTATTTGATAAAGAAAACACAAAACCATTTTTAACTGAAGTTGAAAACAGACGTACAATTTATAAAACTAAAACATCTATTTCTATTAGTGATGAAGAATTAGAGGAATTGATTGAACATATTGTAAAATATATGCCTTCAGCTTTTAATTCACAATCAACACGTATTGTTTTATTACTTAACGATCAACATATTAAATTCTGGGAAAACGCTAAAACTGTACTCAAAGATGTAATGGGACCAGATCGCGACTTTGAATCTACAGATCAAAGAATTAATGGTTTCGAGCATGCCTACGGAACTATTTTATATTTTGAAGATGAAGATGTGATAAAATCATTACAAGAACAAATGCCATCATATGCTGATAATTTTGCTAACTGGGCTGTTCAAACAAATGCTATGCATCAATACGCCATTTGGACTGCACTAAGTTCAAAAGGTATCGGTGCATCGTTACAACACTATAATCCACTAGTTGATCAAATTACAGCACAAACATTTGATATTCCAGCATCATGGAAACTTGTAGCACAAATGCCATTTGGTGATATTGAAGAACAAGCTGGTGAAAAAGAAATTCACCCTACTGATCAACGATTTATTATTAAAAAATAATAAATTTAAACTTATCAATGAAGCATATTTCAATTAAGTCATTTTACCTTAATTGTAATGTGCTTCATTTTGCTTTTCATAGCTAAATTTAGTAAATTGAAATTATTAAGCAGGTTGAGGAGTGGTTAAAGTGAAAATACAAATATTCCAATTTTATGTCGAATATGGAAATGTTGAGAAAAATGAACAAAAAATTTCAGAATGGTTTAATACTCAATTAGATGCTGATACTGAAGTTGTTGTGTTACCAGAAATGTGGAACAATGGCTATGCTTTAGAAGAATTAAATGAAAAAGCAGATCAAGCATTATCACGTAGTTTTCCTTTTATTTCGAATCTTGCTCAAACATATCAAGTTGATATCGTCGCAGGATCTGTTTCAAATAAACGAAATAATAAAGTTTATAATACTGCTTTTACTGTTTCTAAAGAAGGTCGTCGTATTAACAAATATGATAAAGTTCATTTAGTTCCAATGCTAAATGAACCAGAATTTTTAGAAGATGGAAAAACAGTTCCAGAACCATTTACTTTATCATCAGGTGCGCTCGCCACTCAAATTATATGCTATGACTTAAGATTTCCTGAATTGCTAAGATACCCCTCTAGAGAAGGTGCTCAAATCGCATTTTATGTCGCCGAATGGCCAACATCTCGCCTTAATCATTGGAGAAGCTTACTTCAAGCTAGAGCGATAGAAAATGATATTTTCATCGTCGCATGTAATGGCACAGGTCATGATGGAAATACTGAATACGCTGGACATTCAATGATTATCAATCCTAATGGAGATATTCTTGTTGAGTTAAACAGAGAAGAAGCTACTATTTCAGTTGATATCAACATTCAAGAAGTATCACGCCAAAGAGATGCTATTCCAATCTTTAGAAATTTAAAACCTCATTTATATAAATAAAAAAAGTCGTGAGCTTGGGAGAGACTCACGACTTTTACTTAAGGGAATGTTTTACAGTTATTTTTCAATCTTTTGGGGATGTTATTAATTATGAAAAATTACATTGCATAACAATGTTATGATAGCTTGCATATTGAAAATAATTACCTTCTATTCAGAATAGCTAAGTTAATTATTTTCTACTGAGTTAACACTTCAGCGAGTCTTATGCATTTCTCATCAATAAGTTGGGATAGCTTATTAATGAATGGAACTACACGAAGAAATAAATAAATGAAATATTTTACTATGAAAATCGATATTATCGAATAACCCATTGGTCTCGATCATCACAAATACATAGTCAAACTACACAAACATTCCTTACAACTCATCGATAAATCAACTTTTAATTTCGCAACTACTAACAAAATCAAAAAAAGATTTATTCGAATAAAACAAAGACTAACAATTTAAAGACTAAGATTATTAAGTTGATATCACTTTAATGTGATATGAGTATATTAAAACATAACATTCATTTAAGTAATTAAAAATTTCTTAACTTGCAACTTTTTCTACTAAACTGTTTATTTTTATATGGTAAAATATGAGTTATCGAATTACTTTAACAGTTAAGTATTAAATTTCAACAGTTAAGCATTATTTTACAGACTAATTGCGCAAAATTGTATAATATAGTCAAGGAGAGTGGCACAATATTGAAAGCAATTGATGATAAAATTGAGCACTTTGCATCTTATTTACAGAAGAAAAACAACCTTGATCATATCCAATTCTTAAAAGTACGATTAGGCATGCAAGTGGTTGTTAGTAATATTGCTAAAACAATTGTGACATATGGTGCTGCGCTCATATTCCATACATTTTTGTATACTTTAATCACACACATTAGTTATTTTTTAATTCGACACAATGCACACGGGGCGCATGCAAAGTCTACTTTGCTATGCCATATTCAAAATTTAATCTTATTTGTTGGTTTACCATGGCTTATTGCTTACTATCATATTAATATGGGTATCATGTATAGTGTTAGTGGCCTTGCATTATTACTGATTATTATTTATGCACCAGCTGCCACTAAGAAACAACCTATACCCGAACGACTAAAACCTCGCAAAAAAATAAAGTCTATTATTTTAGTAGTGGTTTTAATCATTATTTCTATTATAGTACCAGAGCCATATAAACAATTAATTTTATTAGGTATGATACTTGAAAGTACAACACTATTACCATTCTTTTTTCCTAAGGAGGATTATTAATTATGACATTTATTACAGATTTATTCATTAAACTATTCTCATTAATCTTAGAAACTGTTGGTACACTTGCCACTTATTCAACATGCTATGGATATTTCGATGAATCAGAAGTTCCTAAAGAGTTAACAAATTTAGAAAGATAGTATTTGTCAGAAAGTGTGTGACTTATGAATTTGTTTGAAAACTTAGCTTTACCTTTTTTTCAAAGTTTTCTTTTATTTTTAATTGCAAAAATTATTTTAGATATTAAATATAATTTAAGGGATTATTTAATCATTTTGGCGATTATAATCCCTTCTGCTTTTTTGTATTACTTTTTTGGTAGTTTTCTATTATTATTTTTACTTATTAGTTGTGTAATATTTTTATATTTAAAAGTAAAGTTATATTCTATTTTAGCTGTCCTAAGTAGTGCAATCTTAATGTTTTTAAGTAACTTTATAGGTTTTTTTATATCAATTTTCTTGCGATTCTATATTAGTAATACTATTTTAGTTGCTGTTTCATATACTATAATTTTTTCATTTATTTCTATTATCCTAGGTTATTCTTTTAAATTTTTATTTAGAAGACTTAAAAAATCTTATTTAGCAATTAACAAAACTTATTTACTTGTTATTTCTATAGTATTAGTTTCATCATTTATGATACTTTCTACGTATTCTCAAATACCTAAGAGTAATGGAACAACTTTAAAAGGTTATGCTTTAATTTTTATTAGTATACTTCTCTTTTTCGTCATTGTTATTATATTAATATCGATAAGCACATTAAGAGAAATGCGTTATAAGCAAAGTTTGGAAGAAATTGAAACGTATTATGAATACACACTACAAATAGAATCGATTAATAATGAAATGCGTAAGTTTAGACATGATTATGTCAATATCCTTACTACAATGTCAGAATACATAAGAGAAAATGATATGGATGGTTTAAAGACATATTTTAATGATAATATTGTTCCTATGAAAGATAACCTTCAAATGAACTCAATCAAAATTAATGGTACGGATAATTTAAAAGTGCGTGCTATTAAAGGATTGATAACAACTAAAATTTTACAAGCTCAAGAAAAAAATATACCTATTAGTATTGAGGTGCCAGAGTTAATTGATCATATGGAGATGAATACGGTTGATTTAAGTCGTATCATTGGGATTATCATTGATAACGCTATTGAGGCTTCAGAAGAATTAGAAGATGCCTTAATTAGAATTGCATTTATCAATGTCGAAACGTCAGTCATGTTTATTGTTATGAATAAATGTAAAGAAGATATGCCGAAAATCCATGAATTATTTCAAGACTCCTTTTCAACTAAAGGAGATAACAGAGGACTTGGTCTAACGACTTTAAAAGAAATTACTGATACTACTGAAAACGTGTTACTTGATACGACTATAGAAAATGGCTACTTCGTTCAAAAAGTAGAAATTATAAATAATATGCCATAAGGATGTGAGAAAATGAAAATATTCATTTGTGAAGACGATGTGAAACAACGTGAAAATATGGTTTCAATTATTAACAACTATATAATGATTGAAGAAAAACCGATGGAAATAGCGTTAGCGACAGATGATCCTTATGAAATTATTGAACAGTCAAAAGAAATGAATGATGTTGGATGTTATTTTTTAGATATACAATTGGAAGCTGATATTAACGGTATTAAACTTGGAAGTGAAATCCGAAAGTATGATCCTATTGGGAATATCATCTTTGTTACAAGTCATAGTGAACTCACTTACCTAACATTTGTCTATAAGGTATCTGCAATGGATTTTATTTTTAAAGATGATCCTAATCAACTAAAAACGCGAATAATAGATTGCATTGAAACTGCTCATACACGTTTAAAATTACTTTCAAAAGAAAGCAATGTTGAAACAATTGAATTAAAACGTGGTAGCAATTCAATATATGTACAATATGATGATGTCATGTTCTTTGAATCGTCTACAAAATCCCATCGTTTAATTGCACATCTTGATAACCGTCAGATTGAATTCTACGGAAATCTTAAAGAATTAGCACAACTCGATGATCGTTTTTTCAGATGTCACAATAGTTTTGTTGTAAATCGCCATAATATCGATTCAGTCGATTCTAAAGAACGAATTGTAACTTTCAGAAATGGTGAGCATTGCTATGCCTCTGTACGTAATGTTAAAAAGATATAATATTAAAACCCCTTCATTTTAATATCTGAAGGGGTTTCTTAATCTCTTTTTTAAAGTTCTTCAATAACTTCTTCTAAACTTGGAATACTTTCAATAGCGCCATATTTAGTAGTTACTTTTGCAGCTACTAAATTACTAAATTTTAAAATTTCTTCTCCTTTTTCTTTAAATAGAGAAGTAATGTCTGTTAATTCTGTATTTAAAATTCTATTAATGACTGCACCAATAAACGCGTCTCCGGCACCAGTAGTGTCAACAGCTTCAACTTTATACCCTTGATGATGAATAATTGTCCCATCTTTTAAATAGGCTGTTGCTCCTTTGTCTCCTTGTGTATAGATAACTACTTCAACATTTCCTTTAAATAAAGATTGAATCGCTTTATGTTCATCACTTATTTCAGTAACAAATTCAATTTCTTCATCTGAAATTTTAATGATATTTGCTTTTGGAAGAAATGACTGAATAGTCGCTTTACACGCTTCTGCGCTATCCCATAATGGTAATCTAACATTTGGATCAAACACTATCATCCCATGAGCCGCTTCAAATTTTTCAATCATAGCAAGATGTGCATTTTTCATATCACATTCAATTAAATCAACAGAACAAAAATGTAGAACATCTTGATTAGAAATATTAATTTCATCTAAATTCGAAGCATGATAAAGCATGTCAGCTGATGGTTTACGATAAAAAGAAAAATCTCGTTCTCCATTTTCTTTTAAACTAACGAATGCGAGTGCAGTATTAGCTACATGTGTTCGTTTAATATATGTTGTACCAACGCCTATTTTCTCTAACGTCTCTACGATAATATCTCCAAAAGCGTCATTACCTAATTGTGTAACCATTTCTGTCCTACTACCTAATTTTTTAGCCACACTTGCCACATTAGCAGGTGCCCCGCCAACTTGTCGACTGAACTGCGTTACATCTTTAAGTTCAATATTTGTTCTATTTGGAATAAAATCGATTAATGCTTCACCAATAGCATATAACTTCCTCATTTATTTTTCTCTCCCTAAGTCATATTTAGTAAATTTTAAATAAACTTGACCTGTTTCTGTAGATGTGCGAATTGCTGTAGCATTTTCATCAGGAAAAATTCTTGACGTTAAGACACACTCTCCATCATTACAAAAAATTTCAATACTTGACGTATCCACAAAAATGTGTAATTGTTTTAATGGCGAATCTAAATATGTAGATCTTGTCACACCTTCAACATTACTAGGTAATGCACCACTTTCTGATCGATCTAATGTAATCTTTTGCTCCCTAGTATTATAAGAAATTAATGTTGAATTTAACTTAGATGCTCTTAATTCAAAATATATTTCTGTTGCTTCATTTTCTAAAATATCAATAATAAGCTCATATTGCGTACCTTCGTAAGGATGAAGTGTTGTATTATATTTGTTAGCATAACCTAATGCTGTTTCTTTATTTTGACGTAACGTCTCTAACGCTTTCAAAGGACGTTGGCGTAACCGTCCTTCTTCGATTGTTAACTCTCTAGGTATCGTTAAACAATGTGCCCAATCTTCTTCATCTGTAGGATAGTGAGTATCTGGTAATCCCATCCACCCAATTAAAATACGCTTACCATATTCATCTATAAACGTTTGTGGCGCATAAAAATCAAAACCATTATCAAGTTCTATAAATGTCTCATGTTTGAATTCTAATGTATCGAAATTTAGATGACCGATTAGATATCCAGATTGATAAATATTTCTATATTTTTCATCTTTTGCATCAATACCTTGAGGACTAAAAATAATGACATCTTGTCCATTTAAACTAAAATAGTCTGGACATTCCCACATATAGCCAAAATCTTCTAGTTCGGTTGTAATTTCTCCAATATATTCCCATTGGTCAATCTGTCGATGTATCATTTTGTACAAAAGTAAACGTCCTAATTCTTGTTGAGTTTGGACACCTAATATTGCATAATATTCTTCATGATGTTTAAATACTTTTGGATCTCTAAAATGACTTGTATATCCTTCAGGTTGATGAGCAATCACAGGCTTATTTAATTTTTCAATTGAACCATCTTGTTTTACTTTTGCAATCATTTGACTCGAATATCTTTTCCATTCTTCATCTCGATGATTACCTGTATACATGTAATATAAGTTTCCTTCAAATTCAAAAGCACTTCCACTATATACCCCAGGACTATCATAAATCGTATCAGGCTTTAATATAGGCCCATTGGGTTCAAATGTCACTAAATCTTTACTAGTATAATTAAACCAATATTTCAGTCCATGCACAGCACCCAATGGAAACCACTGGTGAGATACATAGTATGTTCCGTTATAAAACATCAATCCATTAGGATCATTTAATAAACCTGTTTCAGGTTGAATATGAAAGTGTTGACGATACCTTGATTGTTCTATTCGATGCTTTAACGCTTCTAATTCATCTTTGTTCACATCTTCAATACGACGATAGCGTTGTTCTCTTGACCACTCAGTCATATTAGTCCTCCTAAATCATTAGTATTAATTTTATCACTTAATATCGTAACGGTAATTAGTCTTAAGACTTTACAATCTATAATTTAAAAAGCGGGAAATTGTACTTTTGATACTCCCGCAAACTTTGCAATATCTGATATGTTTTTCAATAGACTAATCATCTAAATTAATATCAATATAATATTAATTTTATCATATCGTGATTATCTTCAAATACTGTTTTACTAATGAAACTTTAACATTTTAAATATATATCAATACCTTTTATGTAATTTATTTAATTCCCCATAAAAATATGCCTTTTCACCATGCACAAGTTGATCTAAACCTGTCATATCTTCTTCAACGGTCGTAGCAAGGGACATAAAAATTGATAATGTCTTTCCAATAATAAAAGTTATAATAATCGAGTAAACGACTACTACTACAACTGCAATACATTGTATCCATATAGTATGTAAATGACCAGTATAGATTAATCCATCTAATATATCTTTATTAACTTTATGTGATTGAAATACACCAGTCAATATTGCACCAATCACACCCCCAACACCATGAATACCAAAGGCATCAAGTGTATCATTATATCTTAATTTTTCTTTTATAGAATTGACCACAAAATAACATGCTATACCACCAATCATAGAGATAATGTATGCACTTAAGTAGTTTACAAATCCAGCTGCTGGTGTAATGGTTACGAGTCCTGACAGTACACCTGATAATAAACCAAGTAAGCTTAACTTTTTATTAGAAAAGTATTCAAGAATCAACCAGCTAAATGCTCCTCCGCTTGCAGCGATGATAGTATTTACAAATGATATCACTGCTATATCATTTAAAGTAAACGCACTTCCTGTATTAAAACCGTACCATCCTATCCAAACAAAAATACCACCTATAAGTGTAATAAGTAAATTATTCGGCTGTAGTTTTTCTACTTTTTTTCCGTGACCTATCATTATTGCTAATACTAATCCTGATACTCCTGATGTAATATGTACCACAGTACCTCCAGCATAATCTAAAGCCTCAAGTTGTTGAATCCAACCACCGCCCCATACCCAATGGGCTACAGGACTGTAAATCATAATTACCCATATAAATATAAAAATGATAAAAGGAATAAATCTCATTCGCTCAGCAATTGAACCTGATAAAATGGAAACTGCAATAGTACAAAACATCATCTGAAATAACATAAATAAGGCAAACGGAATATGTGGACTAAATTGAACATTCGTATTAAATCCTACATGTTGCAAACCAATAAAATCAAAATTACCTATCCAATCATTTCCATGACCAAAACTAAGAGAAAACCCAATGACCACCCATGTAAACGTAACAATAATGATAGCGGCCATACTTTGCATCACTGTATTTAAAACATTTTTAGATTGAACTAAGCCTCCATAAAATAAACTCAATCCCGGTGTCATTAACCAAACTAATAAAATACACAGAAATAAAAAAATTGTGTCATCCATCTTCATTTTTACCACTTCCTTAAAAAACATCATATTAATAGTTTTTAAGAATAGCAAAAACACGTAAGATTAAATGACACAATTTGTCATATTACATTACATTTATAAAGAAAAACTTAAGCTTTTTGAACTGTGATTGTCCATGAAGCATCATCAAGTTGTTCATAGTTTGTTACAGGATACCCCTGTTCTGCTGCCCAGTTTGGAATTGCTTCAGTTGCTTGAGTGCAATCAAAGTCTATTTTTAATTCGTCACCATTTTTTAATGTTTCCATTTTCTTTTGTGCTTCAATAAGTGGAAATGGACATACCATTCCAACAGTTCCTAATTCGTATAACATATTCAGTCCTCCAATAATTAAGTTGTTTGAGTTTGTTTAGATATTTGAGTAGATTGAGCTATTTGTTTTTGAATTTGTTTCATTGGTCTTACGAAAATAAAGTAACTCATAAACCATGTACCTAATATCATCGATGCTAAAGCAATCCAACCTTGCCAACTTAGTGTTGCAGTCGCCACTAATCCATTACCAATGGAACAACCCCCAGCAACTGAAGCACCAAATCCCATGCATATACCACCAATAGCACTATTTCTAATAGTAATTTTATCTGGTAAACGCCATTTAAATTCTTTTGCTCCTCTAGCAGCAATATATGATCCAATAAATATACCTAATACTAAAAAAACGCCCCAATCGATAAATTTTAAATCTCCACTCATTAAGAATTGAACAATATGTGCTGATGGAGTAGTGATACCTAATCCATCTTCACGTCCAGTAGAATAACTCATAGGCCATGCTAATAAAGCAATCAATCCTACAATAATTCCAGCTACAAATGGATGATAGCGCTTTTCAAATAAATAATGTCGTATTCCTGAATATCTTTGCTTTAATTTGGGTACAGCAATTTTGGGTTTTGGTTTACGTAATGTACGGATAACTAAGAATAATGTTACACCTGTTAATATAATAACTAATATCCAACTTGGTATGCCTGTCGTTTGTGACATACTAGCATTTACATTCGTTGGTTTATTAATTTTATTCATTAAAGGTAATAGAATTCCAGCTTTTGTAATTGTTGCTGATAAAGCATACATAATTAAAGCAACCCAACTACCAATTAATCCTTCCCCAGCTCGATACCATGTGCCAGTTGCACATCCGCCAGCTAATACTATACCAATACCAAACACAAATGAACCAATAATCGTACCTATTACTGGAAATGTTTGATAAGAAACTGTTAATACATCAAAACCAGTTAAAACTAGTAAGCCTATACTTTGTACTGTAATTGCCACTAACAAAGCATAAAACATTTTATTATTTTTTTGAACATACATATCTCTAAATCCGCCAGTAAGACAAAAACGTGTACGTTGCATAACAAAACCTAATAATAGGCCAACGATTAATCCACTAATAATCATCCAAATCAAATAAAACACCCTTTCCCGATTGATTTACTAAGGTATTATAATGGATTAACTAACCTATTTCAATATTTTCCATTGAATTAATATATTTATAAAAAAAGCTATAATGCAAATGCATTGTAGCTTTAAAAAATAATTTAATATTAATTTGAAGAGTTTTTCATAAAGAATAATAGTGATTGTAATTCGATACCTAAATCGATATGATGAACTTGAACATCATTTGGCACATCAATTCTAGCAGGAGTAAAGTTTAAGATACCTTTTACATCTGCCTTAATAAGTCGATCTGAAACAGATTGTGCCACACTTCCTGGTGTAGTAAGAATCACTACATTAATATTCTGTTTTTGAAGTTCAGATGAAATATCATCAATATGCTTTACTGTCACTTTTCCAACTTTTGTACCAACAATATCTTTATCAATATCAAATGCAGCTGTAATTGTCATTTCATCATGTATTGAAAAATTGTAAGTAAGTAATGCACGTCCTAAATTCCCTACACCAACAATAGCAATGTGAATATTATTACTATCGCTAATCTCCGTTTTAAAGAATTCTAAAAGACTCTCAACGTTATAGCCATATCCTTTCTTACCTAACTCACCAAAATAAGAAAAATCTCTTCTTATCGTAGCTGATTCAATATCTAAAGCTTCACTAATTGTTTTAGAACTCACGCGATCAATACCTTTAATTTTTAATGAATTAACAAATCGATAATATAAAGGTAAACGTTTTAATGTAGCGCGAGGTATTTTTGATTGATTTTGAGGCATATGCAATGTCCCCCTTTTTGTTTGAACTTTTTAATCTATATATTCAAACTAACTAGAGTGCAATTAGTTATTTTAGTGAAATATATATAATGCCTATTATGGATACTGCAATATTATACCGTAACCTATTTCAAAAATAAATATCTTAGTTTCCTAAGCATACCTTATATTGTAAAATGATATAATAATGTCAAATTTAAAGTTAAATAAATGTGATTGTTACATAGATAGAAAGGTGAAACTTGAATGATACTTTTACAATTAAATGATATTTCAAAATCGTTTGATGGTGAAGATATATTTAATCATGTTAATTTTGAAGTTAAAACTGGAGAACGTATTGGCGTAGTAGGAAGAAATGGCGCTGGAAAATCAACGTTAATGAAGATTATTGCAGGTGTTGAAGATTATGATAGTGGCCATATTTCAAAAATCAAGAATTTACGTATTGGTTATTTAACTCAACAAATGACACTTGATTCTTCTCTTACTGTAATTGAAGAAATGTCAAAACCATTTGAACATATTAAGCATATGGAAACGCTTATTAATGATGAAACTGATTGGTTAGCCGCTCACGTTGATAGTTATGATTCAGAAGATTATAAACAACATATGGAGCGTTATGAATCATTATCTAATCAATTTGAACAACTTGAAGGTTATCAATATGAAAGTAAAATTAAAACAGTATTGCATGGTTTAAACTTTACTGAAGAAGAATTTGATAAACCCATTAATGATTTTAGTGGCGGACAAAAAACACGTTTATCTTTAGCACAGATGCTTTTAAGTGAGCCAGATTTATTACTATTAGATGAACCTACAAACCACCTCGACTTGGAAACAACTAAGTGGTTAGAAGATTATTTGAAATATTTTAAAGGTGCCATCATTATTATTAGTCATGACAGATACTTCTTAGATAAAATTGTAACTCAAATATATGATGTTGCTTTAGGAGATGTAAAGCGTTACGTAGGTAATTATGAGCAATTTATTACTCAACGTGATAAATACTATGAATTAAGAATGCAAGAATATGAAAAACAACAAGACGAAATTAAACGTCTTGAAACTTTCGTGGAAAAAAATATTACTCGAGCTTCAACAAGCGGTATGGCTAAAAGTCGTCGAAAAACATTAGAAAAAATGGAACGTATCGATAAGCCAATGATGGATGCTAAAAGTGCTAATATCCAGTTTGGGTTTGATAGAAATACTGGCAATGATGTGATGCATATCCGTAATCTAGAAGTAGGTTATCAATCCCCTATCACTGCTCCTATTAATATTGAAGTTACAAAAGGAGACCATATTGCTATTATTGGGCCTAATGGGGTTGGAAAGACTACCCTTATCAAAACAATTGCAAATCGTCAAAAAGCATTAGGTGGAGAAATTACTTATGGTGCTAATTTAAACATAGGATATTACGATCAAAAACAAGCAGAATTCAAATCTAATAAAACAATATTAGATTATGTTTGGGATCAATATCCTATGATGAATGAAAAAGATGTCCGCGCTGTTTTAGGACGATTTTTATTCGTTCAAGATGACGTCAAAAAAGTTATTAATGATTTATCAGGGGGCGAAAAAGCACGTTTGCAATTAGCTTTACTTATGTTACAACGTGATAACGTTTTGATACTCGATGAACCTACTAACCATCTTGATATAGATTCTAAAGAAATGTTAGAACAAGCGTTAAAAGATTTTGAAGGTACAATTTTATTTGTTTCCCATGATCGATATTTTATTAATCAACTAGCAAATAAAGTATTTGATTTAAATAAAGATGGCGGTCAACTATATTTAGGTGACTATCAATATTTTATTGAGAAAACAGAAGAAGCTTCTGCGTTAAAGGAATTTGAATCGGAAAACAATAAAGATGAAACGCTTGATTTAGAAGACACCGATTCGTCAACAACTAATACGTATGCTTCTCAAAAACAATATAAGAGAGAATTACGAAAAATTGAGCGTCAAATTGAGCAATGTGAAGAACAAATCGAAAAATATGAAGAACACATTACTCAAATTAATCAACAATTGACTCAGCCTGATATTTTTAATGATCCTATTAAGGCAAATGAACTTGCTGAACAGAAATTAAGTACCGAACAACAATTAGAGAATGTTATGGCTGAATGGGAAGAGTTACAAGAAAAAATTTAATACATCTAAGAAAACTAGTAAAAGTATCAAATTTTTACTAGTTTTTTATTTATTTCATTCACAAATTTATAAACAAATAAAATACTGATATCTCAGTTATCAACGAACTTATCCTAGTTATCCACAACGCGAACGATAATAATTCACATAACTTTTACACAACATTTAAACGATATTCACATCTTTGCCCCCTTTTTATCCACAAGATATTAACTATTTGTTGATAAGTACACACGTTCTCTATTGACATATATCAACAGTCAATATATTAACCTAATTAAATAAAAAAGTAATTGAAACTTATTTGATTTTAAGTTCAATTACTTTTTACTTTATTATTCAACTGTTACATCTTCAATATCTATATTATTTTTTCCATTTAAATCTAGAGATGAAGTTACACCAGCTTTATAGTAATAATATCCAGCAGCCCCAATCATAGCAGCATTATCTGTACATAACTTTGAATTAGGTATTGAAAGTTTAATGTTATTTTCTTTACACAAATGATTTAATCGTTCTCTTAATCCTTTGTTACTAGCTACTCCGCCAGCTACAATAAGGTGTTCAACATGATAAGCTTTACAAGCATTAATAGCCTTTGTACTTAATACATCGACGACACTATTTTGGAAACTGGTAGCAACATCTTCTTTTTTTATGTCTTCATTTTTTTGTCGTTGATTGTGTAACTTATTAATCACTGCACTTTTTAATCCACTAAAACTAAAATCATAACTATCTTTTTCAAGCCATACTCTAGGAAAATGGTATGTGTCCTTTCCTTTCAAAGCAAGTGCATCTATAGCTGGGCCTCCTGGATATGATAAACCAATTGTTCTTGCTACCTTATCATAAGCCTCTCCTACAGCATCATCTCGTGTTTCACCAATTACTTCAAAATTTAAATGTGATTTCATATAAACGAGTTCTGTATGTCCACCCGAAACGATTAATGCTATTAAAGGAAAGACTAACGGTTCTTCAAGATGATTAGCATAAATATGTCCTGCAATATGATGAACAGGAATGACTGGCTTATTATAAGCAAATGCTAAAGCTTTTGCTGCATTAATTCCTATTAGAAGTGCCCCTATTAATCCAGGTCCTTGTGTAACAGCTATGGCATCGATATCTTCCATAGTAACATTAGCTGAAGATAACGCTTCATCAATTGTAGTCGTAATTCCCTCTACATGATGTCTACTTGCAACTTCAGGGACTACTCCCCCAAAACGTTTATGACTTTCTATTTGACTAAGTACAATATTAGATAAAATCGTATTTCCATTTTTTATAACACTTACACTTGTTTCGTCACAGCTTGTTTCAACCGCTAATATTAATATGTCTCTATTCATTTAAATTCACCCACATCACTAATGCATCCTCGCCTTCTCCATAGTAATTTTTTCTTTTACCGCCATATTGAAACCCTAATTTTTTATATACATGTTGAGCTATCACATTCGTAATTCTCACTTCTAAACTCATCACATCACAATTATGCCTAGCATAGTCCATCACATAATTAAGTAATAGCTGACCTAATCCATAGTCTCTGAATGATTCTTTGATTGCTATTGTTGTAATTTGAGCTTGATCTATTACTATCCATAATCCTAAATATCCAATAATTTCTTCTTGAAAAATAACAACAAAGTATTTTGCGAAGTTATTTTCATTTAGTTCATGGTAAAATGCATCGATGGTCCATGAACTATCGTTGAAGCTTTCTCTCTCAATATCGAAAACACTTGGTACATCATCGACTTGCATCGCTCTAATGGTTAACTGTTCTTCTGTTGGTTTAACCAATTACGTTCCGCCTCTGACAATTTTATATAATTTGGTACAAACGTATGAATGTTCTCAGGTTGATGAATCAAGTGTTTCATGACAGTTGCATTAGGCAGTTTAGCCTCAATATCTCCATGTAGTAATTCAGATAATTTTTCCGTGTCCTCTCCTACAAACACATAAGGTTGATTTAAATCATTGAGTTTTTTATGCAACGCTTCTAAAGAAATATATTGGTCTTTTTCAATTGTATTTAATTGATTGTTTTCATATTGATATAATCCTGTATATACCGCTTCGCGACGAGCATCAAATATTGGTACGATAATTCTTTTATCATTCGTATCTATAGTAGCCGCTAATGCTTTTAACGATGATACACCATATAATTTAGTATTCAAAGCATAGGCTAATGTTTTCGCTACAGTAACGCCTATTCTCACTCCTGTATAAGAGCCAGGCCCTTTTGCAATAACAATCCCATCTAATTCTTGTTTTTTTAAATTCGATTCATTAAATAAGGATTGAATACTAGGCATAAGTTGGCTCGAATGATCTTTTTTACTATTTGTTGTTTTTATTGCTAACACCTCATCATCGTTCATCAAAGCAATTGACATGGGTTGATTTGAAGTATCAATTAACAGTAAGTTCATTGTCTATCTCTTCCTTTATTTTAGTATAATGATAGCCTTTTGCTGCTATATTAATTTGTCGTTGATTTTCATTTATAGTCGTAATATTAATCACTAAATACTCTTCCGGAAGGAACTCCTGTATAAATTGACTCCATTCAATTATTGTAACAGCGTCATCTTCAAAGTATTCATTAAATCCTAAATCTTCATCTGAATCTTCTAAGCGATAACAATCCATATGATGAAGTTTTAACTCCTTACCTTTGTATGATTTTATGATATTAAACGTAGGAGAATTAATATTACGCTTTACTCCTAGATATTTACCTATAAATTGAGTCAACGTTGTTTTACCAGCACCTAAATCTCCATTCAATAAAATGACATCTTTTGAACCAACATGCTTCATTAAAATTTTAGCAAAATGTTCCATCTCATCTAAATTTTTGATAGGTATCATGTATTGTTCTCTCTCCTCATGTTTATTTTACACTTCGTTATTTCATCTAAATTTAACTTAATAATTGTAACAAACTTTACTAAAAATTTCTCATTAATAAAATATAAATCATTCTTCTAAATTGTTAGAAAATTCTAAAAATAGTATTGACTTTAATATCTGTTTAGTGTAAATTAAATTTATCAAATTTTTAAACAATTCTAACTATTCAAATAATCATCCATTCAAGAAAGGAGTATAATATCATGCAATCATTTACATATTCACTATCACCACTAGAAAATTTAATTATTTTATTATACTCTTCAGGGCTGGAACTTTAGTAGCTTAATTTACTAAATGTTTAAGTCCTATTTCTCATTGAATGGGACTTAAAAACGTCCCAACTTTATTGGGGCGTTTTTTTATTTTAATAATTAGTAATTTATGGGGGAATGAATAAATGAGAAGTGACATGATAAAAAAAGGTGATCATCAAGCACCAGCAAGAAGCCTATTACACGCGACAGGAGCACTTAAAAGTCCTACTGACATGAATAAGCCTTTTGTAGCAATTTGTAATTCATATATCGATATCGTTCCTGGACATGTTCATTTAAGAGAATTAGCAGATATTGCAAAAGAAGCGATTCGTGAAGCAGGTGCAATTCCTTTTGAGTTTAATACAATTGGTGTCGATGATGGCATAGCAATGGGACATATTGGTATGAGGTATTCCTTACCGTCACGTGAAATTATTGCAGATGCGGCTGAAACTGTTATCAATGCTCATTGGTTTGATGGTGTATTTTATATTCCTAACTGTGACAAAATTACACCTGGAATGTTATTAGCAGCTGTTAGAACAAATGTCCCTGCTATCTTTTGTTCAGGTGGTCCAATGAAAGCTGGTTTATCTGCTCAAGGAAAAGCTTTAACTTTATCGTCTATGTTCGAAGCAGTCGGAGCTTTTAAAGAAGGTTCAATTACTAAAGAAGAATTTTTAGATATGGAACAAAATGCTTGTCCAACATGTGGATCATGTGCAGGAATGTTCACAGCAAATTCTATGAATTGTTTAATGGAAGTCTTAGGATTAGCACTTCCCTACAACGGTACAGCTTTAGCAGTAAGCGATCAACGTCGTGAAATGATTAGACAAGCAGCATTTCAATTGGTAGAAAATATAAAAAATGACATTAAACCTCGTGATATTGTTACGAAAGAAGCAATTGATGATGCATTTGCTTTAGATATGGCAATGGGTGGTTCAACAAATACTGTACTTCATACATTAGCAATTGCTAATGAAGCTGGAATTGAATATGACTTAGAAAGAATTAATGAAATTGCTAAAAAAACGCCTTATTTATCTAAGATTGCACCAAGTTCTTCTTATTCTATGCACGATGTTCATGAAGCTGGCGGATGTCCAGCAATCATTAATGAATTAATGAAAAAAGAAGGAACTCTGCATCCAGATCGACTAACAGTTACTGGTAAAACATTAAGAGAAAATAACCAAGGTAAAGAGATTAAAAATTTCGATGTTATTCATTCTTTAGATGCTCCATATGATAAAGAAGGTGGATTGTCCGTCTTATTCGGTAATATTGCTCCTAAAGGTGCAGTAATTAAAGTTGGTGGTGTTGATCCTTCAATTAAAGTATTTAAAGGAAAAGCAATTTGCTTTGATTCACACGATGCAGCTGTAGAAGCAATTGATAATAAAACAGTTCGTGAAGGTCACGTAGTTGTCATTCGATATGAAGGACCTAAAGGAGGTCCGGGTATGCCAGAAATGTTAGCTCCTACATCATCTATCGTCGGAAGAGGTTTAGGAAAAGATGTTGCTTTAATTACGGATGGTCGTTTTTCTGGAGCCACTCGTGGTATCGCTGTAGGTCATATTTCACCAGAAGCAGCCTCAGGAGGTCCTATTGGTCTGATTAGAGATGGTGATGAAATTACTATTGACTTAGTAAATCGAACTTTAGACGTTAATCAGCCTCAAGAAGAATTGTATAAACGTAAAGAAGAACTTGAGCCTTTTAAAGCTAAAGTAAAAACAGGTTATCTTGCAAGATACACTGCTTTAGTAACCAGTGCAAATACGGGTGGTATTATGCAAGTCCCAGAAAATCTTATTTAAATTTAAGGAGCGATAAATATGTCAAAAACAAAGGAAAGTAATAAACAAACTGAAACACTTACAACTCGAAGTGGTTCTGACTTATTAGTAGAAGCACTTGTACACGAAGATGTTGATTTCATTTTTGGATATCCAGGTGGCGCAGTTTTACCATTATACGATACATTTTATGATGAAAAAATTAAACATATTCTTGCACGTCATGAACAAGGTGCTACCCATGCCGCTGAAGGATACGCACGTGTTTCAGGCAAACCAGGTGTCGTCGTCGTAACAAGTGGTCCTGGAGCTACAAATGCTATCACTGGTATTACTGATGCTTATTGTGATTCTCTACCTTTAGTCGTATTTACCGGACAAGTGGCAACCCCTGGTATTGGTAAAGATGCATTCCAAGAAGCTGATTTATTATCAATGACAACGCCAATTACAAAAGCTAATTACCAAGTTAAACATGTAGATGATATCCCTAGAATTGTTCACGAGGCATTCTATTTAGCAAATACTGGACGTAAAGGACCTGTAGTCATTGATTTCCCAAAAGATATGGGTGTTTTAACTTCTTCTGCTCCACTTGAAGAAGAGGTTCATTTACCTTCATATCAAGTAACTGAAAATCCAAATAAAGAAGATATTCAACAACTTTCTCAATATTTAAATCATGCAAAAAAACCTGTCGTTTTAGCTGGAGCAGGTATCAATCACTCAAAATCAAATGCTTTATTAACTGAATTTGTTACTCAACATCAAATTCCTGTTGTTACAACTTTATTAGGTCTAGGTGCTATTCCATATGAAAATCCCCTTTTCCTTGGTATGGGCGGTATGCATGGCTCTTATGCAAGTAACATGGCACTCACTGAATGTGACTTACTCATTAATTTAGGTAGTCGATTTGATGATCGTTTGGCTAGTAATCCTAACGAATTCGCACCAAACGCTAAAGTGGTACACATTGATATTGATGAATCAGAAATTAATAAAGTGATTCCTACAACACTCGGAATTGTTGCAGATTGTAAAAAAGTATTAGAAGCATTAGTTACTGAACATCATAGTCATGCTACATACAAAGAATGGGTAGACCATTGTTTAGATAATAAATCAAAACATCCATTTAAATACAAAGAAGCTAATGATACATTTTGTCGTCCTCAAGAAGCCATTGAATATATTGGTAAAATCACAAATGGTGAAGCCATCGTCACTACAGATGTAGGTCAGCATCAAATGTGGTCAGCACAATTTTATCCTTTCAAACATCATAGTCAATGGGTTACAAGTGGTGGATTAGGAACAATGGGATTCGGTATTCCTTCAGCAATTGGTGCCCAACTCGCAGCTCCAGATAAAACAGTTATTTGTTTTGTAGGTGATGGTGGATTCCAAATGACCAATCAAGAAATGGCGTTATTACCTGAATATCATCTAAATGTAAAAATTGTTTTAATTAACAACGGTACATTAGGAATGGTAAAACAATGGCAAGATAAATTCTTTAATCAACGTTTTTCACATTCTGTTTTTAATGATCAACCAGATTTTATTAAAATGGCTGAAGCTTACGGTGTTAAAAGCTTCTTAATCGATCACCCTAATAAATTAAAAGCGCAATTAGATGAAGCTTTTAATTATGAAGGTCCTGCTTTAATTGAAGTAAGAATTTCTCCAGCGGAACCTGTAAACCCTATGATTCCTAGTGGTAAAGCTAATCATGAAATGGAGGGTCTAGAATGAACCGAACTTTAAAATTAAAAGTAGCTGATCAAGTCAGTACATTAAATCGAATCACAAGTGCTTTTGTAAGATTACAGTACAATATCAATGAATTATATGTAAAACCTGCTAGTGAAGATGGCATATCTGATATGACAATCAAAGTTCATATTGAGGATGAAGATATATATCGAATTTTAATTACTAAATTAAAAAAACAAGTCAGTGTTATTAATATTGAAGATGTGAATGATTAATTCTTAGATGATGCGCTAGCATTTTACATCAATTATCATATTTAATGTCTAACATCACGAAGTTAATTATTACCTTTTCAATATTCAGAGTTTTTTAAATTTTTTAACTAATGGAGGAAAGTATTATGACAAAAGTTTATTATGATCAATCAGTAGAAAAAGATGCACTACAAGGTAAAAAAATTGCTATTATCGGTTACGGTTCTCAAGGCCATGCACATGCTCAAAACCTTAAAGATAACGGTTACGACGTAAGAGTTGGTATTCGTCCAGGTAATTCATTTAATAAAGCTAAAGAAGATGGATTAGATGTTTATCCAGTGGCTGAAGCAGTTAAACAAACAGACGTTATTATGGTATTACTTCCTGATGAAATTCAAGGTAATGTATATAAAAATGAAATTGCTCCAAATTTAGAAGCTGGTAATGCATTAGCTTTTGCACATGGATTTAATATTCATTTTAACGTCATCGAACCTCCTAAAGATGTAGACGTCTTCTTAGTAGCACCTAAAGGTCCTGGTCATCTAGTAAGACGTACATTTGTTGAAGGTTCAGCTGTGCCAGCATTATTTGGTGTTCAACAAGATGCTACAGGTCATGCACGTGACATTGCTTTAAGTTATGCAAAAGGTATTGGTGCTACACGTGCTGGTGTTATTGAAACAACATTTAAAGAGGAAACTGAAACTGACTTATTCGGTGAACAAGCTGTACTTTGTGGGGGAATTCATAAACTGATTCAAAGTGGTTTCGAGACATTAGTGGAAGCTGGATATCAAAAAGAATTAGCATATTTTGAAGTACTACATGAAATGAAACTTATCGTTGATTTAATGTATGAAGGCGGTATGGAAAATGTACGTTATTCAATTTCAAATACTGCTGAATTTGGTGACTACGTATCTGGTCCACGTGTCATTACTCCAGATGTTAAAGACAATATGAAAGAAGTACTTAAAGATATTCAAAATGGTAATTTCGCTAATCGCTTTGTTAAAGATAACGAAAATGGATTTAAAGAATTTTATGAATTGCGTGAACAACAACACGGTCATGAAATTGAAGCAGTGGGTCGTGAACTAAGAAAAATGATGCCATTCATTAAATCTAAAAGCATTCAAAAATAAAATGTAAGGAGATGTTAAAAATGGAAAGCCATATTCAAATATTTGATACAACGTTAAGAGATGGAGAGCAAACACCTGGTGTGAATTTTTCATTTGATGAACGTTTAAGTATTGCCAAGCAACTTGAAAAATGGGGAGTCGATGTTATTGAAGCAGGCTTCCCCGCTTCAAGTACTGGAAGCTTTAAATCAGTAGAAGCAATCTCTAAAGCATTAACTACCACTGCAGTGTGTGGATTAGCAAGATGTAAAAAATCTGATATTGATGCAGTATATGAAGCAACAAAATGTGCTACTAAATCACGTGTTCATGTATTTATTGCTACTTCCCCTATCCATTTAGAACATAAGCTAAAAATGACTCAAGAAGAAGTCTTAGGATCAATTAAAGAACATGTCAGTTATGCTAAATCATTATTCGATGTAGTACAATTCTCACCAGAAGATGCATCAAGAACAGATCAAGCATTCCTTATAAAGTCTGTTCAAACAGCTGTTGATGCTGGAGCTACAATAATCAATATTCCAGATACTGTTGGATATAACTATCCAAGTGAATATGGTGCCATTTTTAAATCTCTTATTACAAATGTTAAATCAGAAAAAGAAATTATTTATAGTGCACATTGTCATGATGATTTGGGTATGGCAGTAGCAAATAGCTTAGCTGCAATTGAAAATGGCGCGAAACGCATTGAAGGTACTGTAAATGGTATTGGTGAACGTGCAGGTAATACTGCATTAGAAGAAATTGCATTAGCACTATATGTTCGCAAAGATCATTATGGTATTGAAACAAAATTAAAATTAGAGCAAACTAAATTGACTTCAGAATTAATTTCTAGATATGCAGGCATTCGAGTTCCAAGAAATAAAGCAATTGTTGGTCAAAATGCTTTCAGTCATGAATCAGGTATTCATCAAGATGGTGTTCTTAAAAATCCTGAAACGTACGAAATCATGACGCCTCAACTTGTTGGAATAAGTAAAAATGAATTACCTTTAGGCAAACTTTCTGGTAAACATGCTTTTGCTGAAAAACTTAAAACGTTAGGTTATGACATTGAACCTAAACAACAAATCGAGTTATTCAAACAATTTAAAGCAGTAGCAGATAAGAAAAAATCAGTATCTGATCGAGATATTCATGCGATGATTCAAGGTTCTGAACATGAACAAAATGCAATTTATCAAGTAGAAACGTTGCAATTACAATACGTTTCAAATGGTCTACAAAGTGCTGTTGTTGTCATTAAAGATAAAAAAGGTCATATTTATCAAGACTCAAGCATTGGTACAGGATCAATTGTTGCAATTTACAATGCTGTTGATCGTATTTTTAAAAAGGATAGTGAACTAATCGATTATAGAATTGATTCAGTTACTGAAGGTACAGATGCACAAGCTGAGGTTCATGTTGAGCTTGTTATTGAAAATCGACATGTTAATGGCATAGGTATCGATCATGATATACTTCAAGCTTCTTGTAAAGCATATGTAGAAGCTCATGCTAAATATATTGCCCAAGATTTAGAGAAAGTAGGTAATAAATAATGACATATAAAATTGTTGCTTTACCCGGAGATGGCATTGGTCCTGAAATTTTAAATGGAAGTTTGGAGCTATTAGAAATAATAAGTAAGAAATACAATTTCACCTATAATTTAAAAAGTTATGATTTTGGAGGAGCCGCCATTGATACACATGGCACTCCCCTTCCTAATGAAACACTCTCTGCCTGTCAAGAAGCAGATGCGATTTTATTAGGAGCAGTTGGAGGACCAAAATGGACAGATTCTAATAATCGTCCAGAACAAGGATTATTAGCGTTACGTAAAAAGTTAGGCTTATTTGCTAATATTCGTCCTACTAAAGTGACTGAAGGTACCAGTCAATTTTCACCTTTAAAAGAAGCGCGTGTTAAACATACAGACTTAGTTATAGTTCGTGAATTAACGAGTGGCATTTATTTTGGTGAACCTAGACATATTAATCATTCTGAAGCATTAGATTCTCTTATTTATACTAAAGCTGAAATAGAACGTATTGCTAAAGTTGCATTTGAATTAGCACGTACTCGTAATAAAAAAGTAACTTCTGTAGATAAAGAGAATGTCCTTGCTTCAAGTAAACTTTGGAGAAAAACTGTTACTGAAGTAAGCAAGTCTTATCCGGACATCGAATTAAATCATTTACTCGTTGATGCGTGTAGTATGCATTTGATTACTCATCCTTCACAATTCGACGTCATTGTTACTGAAAATCTCTTTGGTGATATTTTAAGTGATGAAGCTTCAGTAATACCTGGTTCACTTGGTTTATCCCCTTCGGCAAGTTTTAGTGAACACGGTACTAGACTTTATGAACCTATTCATGGCTCAGCGCCTGACATTGCTAATCAAAATCTTGCTAATCCATTTGGAATGGTATTGTCACTAGCAATGTGTTTAAGAGAAAGTTTAAATCAAAGTGTAGCAGCAGAAGAATTAGAAGATGCTGTATATCATTTAATTAAAATTGGTAAAACAACAAAAGACCTTGGAGGACACTATAAAACTTCAGAAATCTTTGAGTTACTTAAAAAAAGCTATCAATAAAGGGAGGTACATAAATAATGGCTCAAACATTATTTGATAAAGTTTGGAATAAACATGTCTTAACTGGTAAAGAAGGCGAACCTCAACTCTTATACATAGATTTGCATCTTATACATGAAGTGACCTCTCCTCAAGCTTTTGAAGGATTAAGGCTTCAAAAAAGACAACTTAGACGTCCAGATTTAACCTTTGCAACTCTTGATCATAATGTTCCTACAATCGATATATTTAATATTAGAGATGAAATTGCTAATAAACAAATTACGACCTTACAGAAAAATGCCAAAGATTTTGGGGTACATATTTTTGATATGGGTTCCGATGAGCAGGGTATCGTTCATATGGTAGGCCCTGAAACTGGATTAACACAACCAGGTAAGACAATCGTATGTGGTGACTCACATACAGCAACTCACGGGGCATTTGGTGCTATTGCTTTTGGCATTGGAACAAGTGAAGTAGAACATGTTTTTGCAACTCAAACATTATGGCAAACAAAACCAAAAAATCTTAAAATTGAAGTTTCTGGTAAATTACAACCTGGTGTGTATGCTAAAGATATTATTTTACATTTAATCAATCAATATGGTGTAGATTTCGGAACAGGCTATGCACTTGAGTTTACTGGAGAAACAATTCAATCACTATCCATGGAGGGGCGAATGACAATTTGTAACATGGCCATTGAAGGTGGAGCTAAATACGGTATTATTCAACCGGATGAAACTACATTTGAATATATCAAAGGTCGTCCATATGCACAAAACTTTAATCAATCTATTGGAGAATGGCAGAAACTATATTCAGATGAAAACGCTCATTTTGACCAAGTGATTACACTTGATGTAACAAATTTAGAACCTCAAGTGACATGGGGCACAAATCCAGAGATGGGTGTGAATTTTAGTTCTCCATTCCCAGAAATTCAAAATATTAATGATGAACGGGCATACAACTATATGGGACTGAAACCTGGTCAAAAAGCAGAAGATATCGATTTAGGTTATGTCTTTTTAGGTTCATGTACTAATGCTCGCCTATCAGATTTGATAGAAGCAAGCCATATCGTAAAAGGAAAAAAAGTACATCCTAAAATTACTGCTATTGTTGTTCCTGGCTCACGTACAGTAAAAAAAGAAGCAGAATCTCTTGGATTAGACAAAGTATTTAAAGAAGCAGGCTTTGAATGGAGAGAACCTGGATGTTCCATGTGCTTAGGAATGAATCCTGACCAAGTACCAGAAGGTGTCCATTGTGCCTCAACAAGTAATCGAAATTTTGAGGGTCGGCAAGGTAAAGGTGCACGTACACATCTTGTTTCTCCAGCCATGGCAGCAGCCGCAGCAATAAATGGTAAATTCGTTGACGTAAGAAAGGTGGTTGTATAAGTAATGGATATTCAGCCTATCACCCAATACACAGGTAAAGTAGTCCCTTTGTTTAACGATAATATTGATACAGATCAAATTATTCCAAAAGTTCATCTTAAACGAATTACTAAAACTGGTTTTGGACTCTTTGCTTTTGATGAATGGCGTTATTTACCTGATGGATCAGATAACCCAGATTTTAATCTAAACAAACCAAAATATAAAGGTGCTTCAATTCTTATTACTGGAGACAACTTTGGTTGTGGTTCAAGTCGTGAACATGCTGCTTGGGCTTTAAAAGATTTTGGCTTTAATATTATTATTGCTGGTGGTTTTAGCGATATCTTCTATATGAATTGTACAAAAAATGGAATGTTACCTATTGTTTTAAATGAACAATCTAGAAAATATCTAGCCGATCAAAATAATATAACGGTTGATTTACCAAATCAAACTGTGTCAGCAAATAATCAATCTTTCCACTTTGATATAGATGAAACTTGGAAAGATAAACTTATAAATGGATTAGATGATATTGCTATTACATTAAAATATGAAGAATTAATAGAGAAATATGAGAAAACAATGTAAGGATGATAACAAATGGTTTTAAAGACAACGGTAACAGCTACTGATGTAGACGAAGCTTATTTACGTATAAAAGATGTGGTGAAAGAAACACCATTACAATATGATCATTATCTTTCACAAAAATATAATTGTAATGTTTATTTAAAAAGAGAAGACTTGCAATGGGTACGCTCATTTAAATTGCGTGGTGCTTATAACGCTATTTCAGTATTAGACACACAAGCTAAATCAAAAGGTATTACTTGCGCCAGCGCTGGTAATCATGCCCAAGGAGTAGCTTATACTGCTAAAGCATTAAATTTAAAAGCTGTTATCTTTATGCCAGTGACAACCCCTCTTCAAAAAGTAAATCAAGTTAAATTCTTTGGTGCAGAAAATGTAGAAATCGTTCTAACTGGTGATACATTTGATGATTGTTTAAAAGAAGCTTTAGTTTATACAGATGAGCATCATATGACATTTATTGATCCATTCAACAATATTTATACTATCGCTGGTCAAGGGACATTAGCAAAAGAAATTTTATTAGAAGCAAAAAAAGAAATGATTCAATTTGATTATCTCTTTGCAGCTATTGGAGGCGGAGGTCTAATATCCGGTGTAAGTACATATATGCATGAACATAGTCCACATACACAAATCATTGGCGTCGAACCTGCCGGAGCAAGTAGTATGTATGAATCTGTAGTAGTTCAAAATAAAGTTGTAACTTTAGAACATATAGATAAATTTGTTGATGGCGCTTCAGTAGCCCGTGTTGGTGATATTACCTTTAATATTGTCAAACAATACGTCAACGACTACTTACAAATTGATGAAGGTGCAGTATGTTCTACAATTTTAGATATGTACTCTAAACAAGCAATAGTAGCAGAACCAGCAGGTGCATTAAGTGTATCAGCTCTTGAATTTTATAAAGACAATATTATAGGAAAAACTGTAGTATGCGTAGTCAGTGGTGGAAATAATGATATTAATCGTATGAAAGAAATTGAAGAACGTTCACTTTTATATGAAGAAATGAAACATTATTTCATTTTAAACTTCCCTCAACGTCCAGGAGCTTTAAAAGAATTTGTTAATGATGTTTTAGGTCCTCAAGATGATATTACTAAATTTGAATATCTAAAAAAAGCTTCTCAAAATACTGGCACTGTTATTATTGGCATTCAGTTAAATAATCATCAAGATTTAGAACAATTAAAACATAATGTCGATGAATTTGATCCATCAAATATTTATATTAATGAAAATAAAATGTTGTATTCATTATTAATTTGAGATAATATTAAAAACTTCTTCAGTATATTATTGAAGAAGTTTTATTATTTTTATCATTTTTTAAGTTTAATACTTCCACTTCTCAATTCATTAGCTCCAAACACTTTCTATAAATTTCGACATAAAAAAAAGAGACCTCACGGTCTCAATATCGGGTCATCGCATCCATACAATGATTTGCCTGGCAACG
>NZ_KV814964.1:0-15947 GCF_001814125.1 Staphylococcus sp. HMSC072E01
AAGATGAAAAACAAGAAGAAACAGATGCACTTGCGGCACAACGCCGAGCAATTCAATCAGAAACATCAAATCATTTAGCAGATGAATCACCATTAGCAAAAGAAATACAAGAAGCTAAAGCTGAAACTACAGTAAAAGAAAATAATTATTTTAATAATGAACATAATAGTGCAGAAGAAATTGTAGCACAACAAAATGCTATTAAAGATGAGTTGTCAACTAACTTAGCAGACGAATCGCCACAAGCGCAAGAAATACAAGAAGCTAAAAAAGAAGCAATTGCTAAAGATGAAAAACAAGAAGAAACAGATGCACTTGCAGCACAACGTCGAGCAATTCAATCAGAAACATCAAGTAACTTGGCAGACGAATCACCACAAGCGCAAGAAATACAAGAAGCTAAAAAAGAAGCAATTGCTAAAGATGAAAAACAAGAAGAAACAGATGCACTTGCAGCACAACGTCGAGCAATTCAAAATGAATCAGAAACAAATCAATTATCTAATCCAGCAAGAAGTCATCAAACTCAAAATAGCGAAAATGAGTCACAAGCTTCTAAAATTGCATCGGCAGCTAGAACTAAGCAAGCTAAGTTAAAAAATAATAAAGATGTAGCAAGTAATACTCGAAAATTATTTGAGGAGACACCAATAACATCTTCTAAATATGATAAAGTGCCTAATTTGATAACTAAAAATCATAAGTCATTTAATAAAGATGAAGAAATAACAAAAAATAAACAAACTCACCATGATGCTAAATTTGAAAAAGGAGTTATTACTCACCAACATCAACCATCTCAATCAAATTCAAATCAAAAAAATAAAAAACATAAGCAAAAAAGTAAAAATCAGAATCAAAAAAATCAAAATAAAAACAAAACGCCAAAGCAACAACAAAGAGCTGAAAAAGCAAATAGTAAAATAGAAAAACGTACATTTAATGATTAATCTTTTTAAAAGAGCAGTGTAATATTTTACATTGCTCTTTTAATTCTTTATATAGTATTATTAATTATATTAATTTTAATAATTCAGAAATATCAGAAAATTTATTTGATTTATAGTTGAATATTTTTAATGTAATTGTTAGAATACTATCTAAATACAATTATTTTACCGCTTTAAAGTAATATAATTCAGTATAGTAAAATTTATTGAGGTGAGTATGAATGTCTACAAAGTTAGAACAATACAGGGAAGAGATAATTTCAATTAATAATCAAATTCTAGACTTATTATCAAAAAGAGGGGAATTAGCCCAAAAAATAGGAGAAGAAAAAATTAAGCAAGGTACTAAAGTTTATGACCCTCAACGAGAAAAAGAAATGATTAATGAATTAATGGATCGTAATAACGGACCATTTAATGATAATGTAATTAAACAATTGTTTAAAGAAATCTTTAAAGCGTCTACTGATTTACAAAAATCAGAAAATGAAAAACACTTATATGTTTCAAGAAAATTAAAACCGGAAGATACAATTGTAAAATTTGATAACGGTGGAGTTATTGGTGATGGAAATAAATCATTTGTATTTGGTCCATGTTCTGTTGAATCTCAAGAACAAGTTGATGCAGTAGCTCGTGATTTACAAGCCAAAGGTGAGAAATTCATTAGAGGCGGTGCATTTAAACCAAGAACATCACCATACGATTTCCAAGGATTAGGAATTGAAGGGCTTAAAATATTGAAAAATGTTAAAGATAAATTCAATTTTAATGTTGTTAGTGAAATTGTAAATCCAGCTGATTTCGAAATTGCTGATGAATACTTAGATGTCTTCCAAATTGGTGCAAGAAATATGCAAAATTTTGAATTACTTAAAGAAGCTGGACGTACAAATAAGCCAATCTTATTAAAACGTGGTTTATCAGCTACTATTGAGGAATTTACATTTGCAGCTGAATACATTGCTTCTCAAGGTAATAAAAATATTATTCTATGTGAACGTGGTATTCGTACTTATGAAAAAGCTACTCGTAATACACTTGATATTTCTGCCGTACCTATCTTAAAACAAGGTACTCACTTACCAGTAATGGTAGATGTTACACATAGTACAGGACGTAAGGATATTATGTTACCGACTGCAAAAGCAGCACTTGCAGTGGGTGCAGACGGAGTAATGGCAGAAGTACATCCAAATCCATCAGTAGCTTTAAGTGATAGTGGTCAACAAATGGATTTAAATGAGTTTGATAAATTTTATAATGAATTAAAGCCATTAGCTGACATGTACAATTCTAAACAACTTAAATAAAACATCATCCTTTAATTTACTAGCTATTCATTTTACTAAAATTTAGGGCAATATAGAAAGTTTTATATTTAACTTCTATATTGTTCTTTTTTAGTTAAAACGAATAGTTTTATTTTGATTTTATTAAATCTATTAACTAAAATTTGACACAATTGTGAATATAAGTCTTATATATTTGACACATTACCAATTTATGATAAACTTTGAAAATGAAATGAAAACACGTAATAATAATAAATGAAACGCTTACAAGGAGGAAATTATGACGGTAACTATATATGATGTAGCTAGAGAAGCTCGTGTATCTATGGCAACTGTATCACGAGTAGTTAATGGCAATCAAAATGTAAAACCAGAAACACGTAAAAAAGTAAATGATGTTATTCAAAGATTAAATTATAGACCAAATGCTGTTGCAAGAGGACTAGCTAGTAAACGTACAACTACAGTAGGCGTTATTATACCCGATATCTCTAATATTTATTATTCTCAACTTGCTAGAGGTATTGAAGATATTGCAACAATGTATAAGTACCACTCTATCATTTCTAATTCAGACAATGATCCAGAAAAAGAAAAAGAAATTTTTAATAATTTGTTAAGTAAACAAGTAGATGGCATTATCTTTTTAGGTGGTACAATTTCTGATGAAATCAAAGATTTAATTAATCATTCTTCAGTTCCAGTAGTAGTATCTGGAACAAATGGTAAAGATGACAATATCGCATCTGTTAATATCGATTTTGCTAAAGCTGCCAGAGAAGTTACAGAACAACTTATTAAAACAGGCGCAAAAGATTTTGTACTTGTAAGTGGAGATTATTCTAAAAAGGCTCAAGAAGATGTACTAAGTGGTTTAAAGGATGCTTTAAACAAACATCAATTAAAGTTAAATAACACTATAGAATTATCAGGTTCAGAAAGCTATAAAGACGGAGTGAATGTCTTTGAAAAATTAAAAAATAATTTGCCTGATGCTATATTATCTATTAGTGATGAACAAGCAATTGGTATTTTGCATAGTGCTCTTGATGCTGGAATAAAAGTTCCAGAAGAACTACAAATCGTTAGTTTTAATAATACGCGTTTGGTAGAAATGGTTAGACCTAAACTATCTAGTGTCATTCAACCATTATATGACATCGGGGCAGTAGGTATGCGTCTTCTTACTAAATTTATGAATGAAGAAGACATTGCAGAACCTAATGTAGTTTTACCACATAGAATTGAATATCGAAACACTACTAATTAAAGTAATGTGAAAAAAAGGATAAAATCAAAATTTTATCCTTTTTTAATATATAAGTTACTATAATAAAATTATGTAAACCCTTTTAATATTGCTAAATTGATTATAAATAAATTAAATTTTTGTAAACGCTATCAAGTATTCGACATATATTTATTTGTTAGTTATTATAAAGTAGTAAGATGGTTTGGTAGTTATTTCTAAATATCTTATTACATAAAATTTATTTTAAACAAGGGGTTGAAATAATTTGGCACATTTATCAGATTTAGATATTGCTAATCAATCAGAATTAAAACCAATTGGAGACATTGCGAAAAAAGCAGGAATACCTGAACATGCTTTAGAGCAATATGGACACTACAAAGCTAAAATTGATATTAATCAAATTCAATCAAGAGATGAAAAAGGTAAAGTTGTCTTAGTAACTGCAATGAGTCCTACACCAGCTGGGGAAGGTAAATCAACTGTCACAGTAGGCTTAGCTGATGCTTTTAATGAGTTAAATAAAAATGTTATGGTTGCTTTGCGTGAACCTGCTTTAGGGCCAACTTTCGGAATTAAAGGTGGCGCTACTGGTGGGGGATATGCGCAGGTTTTACCTATGGAAGATATTAATTTACACTTTAACGGTGATTTCCATGCAATTACAACAGCGAATAATGCATTATCAGCATTTATAGACAATCACATTCATCAAGGTAATGATTTAGCAATTGATGTACGTCGTGTTGAATGGAAACGTGTACTTGATATGAATGATCGTGCATTACGTAATGTCATCGTTGGGTTAGGTGGACCAACTAACGGTGTTCCACGTGAAGATGGTTTCAATATCACTGTAGCATCTGAAATAATGGCGATTTTATGTTTAGCTCGTAATATTAATGATTTAAAAGAAAAAATCAGTCGTATTACAGTTGGTTATACTCGTGAACGTAAACCAATTACTGTTGCAGACTTAAAAGTTGAAGGCGCTCTTGCAATGATACTTAAAGATGCAATTAAACCTAATTTAGTACAAACTATTGAAGGAACACCAGCACTTGTACATGGTGGACCATTTGCTAATATTGCTCATGGTTGTAACTCGATTTTAGCAACTGAAACTGCACGTGATTTGGCAGATATTGTTGTTACAGAAGCAGGCTTTGGTTCAGATTTAGGCGCTGAAAAATTTATAGACATCAAAGCACGTGAAGCAGGCTTTGAACCTTCTGCAGTTGTCCTAGTAGCTACTGTTCGTGCGTTAAAAATGCATGGAGGTGTTGCTAAAGATAATCTAAAAGAAGAAAATGTCGAAGCAGTTAAATCTGGTATTGTTAATTTAGAGCGTCATGTTAATAATATTAGAAAATTTGGAGTAGAACCTGTGGTTGCTTTAAATGCATTTGTACATGATACTGAAGATGAAACTGAAGCAGTTAAAGCTTGGGCTAAAGAAAATAATGTACGAATTGCCTTAACAGAAGTATGGGAGAAAGGTGGTAAAGGTGGCGTTGATCTTGCTAATCAAGTTCTTGAAGTCATCGATCAACCACAAGAATTTAAATTCTTGTATGATTTAGATCAATCATTAGAAGAAAAAATTGAAACAATTGTAAAAGAAATCTATGGTGGTTCTTCAGTAACGTTCAGTAAAAAAGCAAAAAGACAATTAAAAGAATTTACCGACAATGGATGGGGCAAATATCCAATCTGTATGGCTAAAACACAGTACTCATTTAGTGATGATGCAACCGCTTTAGGCGCACCAACTGATTTTGATATAACTATCAGAGAATTAGAAGCTAAAACAGGCGCTGGATTTATTGTTGCATTAACAGGTGCAATTATGACAATGCCGGGATTACCTAAAAAACCAGCGGCATTAAACATGGATGTCACTGATGAAGGTCATGCAGTAGGATTATTCTAATTTAGATTAAAGAAAAAACGTTTGAGACTTTTACTGTCTCAGACGTTTCTTTGTTTTACCAACAAATTTCATCATTTTGTTGGTAAAACTGCATGTGAAAAGACAAGTAATTTAGCGGCAAAACCAATTAAAAGACGAATTTCAGGTTTTTTACTGTGTATGACTTTGCAATTGCTTTTGTAATTACAATAGGAGTTGACATCATGTTTAAGCTATATTGTTTTTTATAGCTTTAGCAATTTTTTAAGTCGTGACTTTATAGGGAGCTCCTTTTGTAGAGTGAGTTAAGTCATCTGCAGGATTTAATCTCCAATCCATTTTAATACCGACTGGTTCAATTATTGATACTTCATTCCTCACATCTAATTAGAGTAGTTTTAACTACTTGAAGAGTTTCAAATTTTTCAATACTCTGACCAGGGCCATAAACAATGTGACCTTGCTTTGTTAAGAATAAAGCTGTTTAATCTCCTATAACACCGATTACTTAAATAATTAAAATGACTTTTGTCATTAATGAGACCTTTTGGAAATATATTTATCTAACCTTCTAATTTAAATGATATATCGATATTTTGTGTTATTACTATCATATATTTATTTTAAAAGTCTTTTAAATTCAATACTCATAAACTATTTAAATTAATATAAAGTGCGATAAAAGATATTGATTGATTCATTGAGGCTTAGTTAATAAATGATCATAAATAGTATATTGTTTTGCCTGTTGATATGTCTTTTTAGTAATTACCCCTTCCACTAGCATTCGTTTTAATACATAATGCTGACGGTCAATACTAATTTTAACTTCGTTATAAGCCTTCAAATCACCATTATTTTCATACGGTGTATACGTATAAGGACTTTGCAATAAGCCAACAAGATAAGCGGATTGTGCAACATTTAACTTGGAGGGGGGAACGTTAAATAAACTATAGGAAGCAGATGCAATTCCAGTTATATTTGCACCATTATAATCGCGTCCAAACGGTACAATATTTAAATATGTATAAATAATTTCATTTTTAGATAATATTTTTTCAAGACGCATCGCTAATATAATTTCATTTGCCTTACGACTATATGTTTTTTCATTTGTTAAGACTTGATTCTTTATTAATTGTTGTGTAATTGTACTTCCGCCAGAACGAGAATTTAAACTTAAAACATCTTGTATCATTGCTCTTATTAACGCTTTTGGTAAAATTCCATCATGTTTAAAAAATAATGTGTCTTCAGAAGATATTAATGCTTTAATTACGTTTGAATTTACATGTTTTGGACCTACGATGAGAGAGTTTTGAGAATGATCATACTCAGTTAAAATATTTTTATCGTGATTCAAAATCTCATCACCTGAAAAGTGTAGTACGCGGTGTTTCAATTCAGTATCACTTATATTTGAAGCTTCTTGAGTAAGATGATGAAAATAAGTAGCAGTACCAAGAACAATAAGTATAGAACCTAAAACTATAATACTCAAAAGGCCTACCATAATATGTTTTATAAACTTATAATTTTTTTCAAACGTTTTAAATTGAACATCTTTAAATAATAATTTCATGGTAGTCCTCCTCAAATTAAATACAGTATATCATATCTAGCATATTTGACTTTTAGAAGAGGTTTTTTTATAATTATTATCAATTCAATATGTATTGAATAAGAGGAGAAGTAATATATAAATTAACTTAACAGAGAGTTAGTGGATGCTGTGAACTAACATGTGTTTATATATGAATACACCTCATACTTATTTATTCAACGTTTATTAATGAGCGTATCATTAATAGAGTAAACAATTCTATTTGAATTGTTAAGTATGGTGGTAACGTGCATAAGCGCCCTTACATTGTTGTGAGGGTGCTTTTTTATTTAATAAAAATAAATTTTATAGGAGGATATAACTATGTCAAATGCATTACTAGAAGAATTACAATGGAGAGGTTTAATTTATCAACAAACTGATGAACAAGGTATTGAAGATTTATTAAATAAAGAACAAGTAACGTTGTATTGTGGTGCAGATCCAACTGCTGATAGTTTACATATTGGTCATCTTTTACCATTTATGACATTACGTCGATTCCAAGAACATGGTCATCGTCCAATAGTACTTATTGGTGGAGGCACTGGTATGATTGGAGACCCATCTGGTAAATCTGAAGAACGTGTATTACAAACTGAAGATCAAGTAGCAAAAAATGTTGAAGGCTTAAGCGCTCAAATGCATAAACTATTTGAATTTGGGACAGATAAAGGAGCCGTACTCGTTAATAATAGAGACTGGTTAAGTCAAATTTCACTAATAAGTTTCCTCCGTGATTATGGTAAACATGTAGGTGTCAATTATATGCTAGGTAAAGATTCAATTCAATCACGATTAGAAAATGGAATTTCATATACAGAATTTACTTATACTATTTTACAAGCAATTGACTTTGGCCACTTAAATCGTGAACTTAATTGTAAAATTCAAGTTGGTGGTTCTGATCAATGGGGTAATATTACAAGTGGTATTGAGTTAATGCGACGTATGTATGGTCAAACAGAAGCTTATGGTTTAACTATTCCATTAGTGACAAAGTCTGATGGTAAAAAGTTTGGGAAATCAGAATCTGGAGCTGTTTGGTTAGATGCTGAAAAAACAACACCGTATGAATTTTATCAATTCTGGATTAATCAATCGGATGAAGATGTTATTAAATTCTTAAAATACTTTACATTCTTAAGTAAAGAAGATATTAATCGCCTTGAACAATCTAGAGATGAAGCACCACATTTACGAGAAGCTCAAAAAGCACTTGCTGAAAATGTAACAGAATTTATTCATGGTAAAGAAGCACTTGATGATGCAATTAGAATTTCAGAAGCATTATTTAAAGGTGATTTAAAATCTTTATCAATTAAAGATATCAAAGCAGGGTTTAAAGAAGTACCTCAAGTTGAAGTTTCTAAAGCAACAACTAACATTATTGATGTTTTAATTGAATCTGGAATTGCTTCCTCAAAACGACAAGCAAGAGAAGATGTAAACAATGGAGCAATTTATATTAATGGTGAAAGAGAACAGTCTGTTGATTACAACTTAACTGATGAAGATAAATTTGATAATGAATTTACAATTATTCGCCGTGGTAAGAAAAAATACTTCATGGTAAATTATAAATAATCTTATCTGAGAAGAATATATTGAAAACGAGGTTAATCCATTATTTTGGATTAACCTCGTTATTTATTATCGAATAAATTGACTATTATTATCTTCAGAATTATATGATTGCGAAGATATTGATTTTTGATTTTTAAGAGTGACTGATACGTCTTTAGTTTTACCATCACGTATAACAGTCAACTTCACGGTTTCACCTGGCTTTTTATTTTGATATAAGTACGTTCTTAGATCGGTATCATCATCTACTTTTTTACTATCTACTTTAGTAATGATATCGCCAACTTTTAATTCACTAGAGTGGCTAACTTTTGCAATATACACACCAGTATCACGATCAGTTTTTAATTCTTTTTTATAAGAATCTGGAATATCACTTAAGTTAAGTAACCCTATTCCAATTGAAGGACGTTCTACTTTACCATGTTTAACGAGTTGTTCAATTGTAACTCTAACTTCATTACTTGGGATTGCAAAACCAATACCTTCAACTTGGTCAGCAGCAATTTTCATTGAATTAATACCTACTAAATTACCATTAACATCTACTAATGCACCACCAGAGTTACCGGGATTAATTGCTGCATCTGTTTGTAGCACATTTACTTTAGTTCCACCAGAAGTGGTATTAGATTCAATTGTACGTTCATTTGCAGAAATAATACCTGATGTTACTGAGTTAGCAAATTCTAAGCCAAGTGGGTTACCCATTGCGAAAACACTATCGCCAGTTTGAACTTTAGAAGAATTTGCGAATTTCATTGCTTTAATTCCTTTTTGAGAATCGATTTTTAAAACTGCAATATCTGAAACTGCATCTGTACCTACAAGCTTTGCTTCTACTTGTTTACCGTTATGTAATTGTACTTTAATTTGTGATGCACCATCAATAACGTGATTATTAGTGACGATATAAGCAGAATTGTTGTTAATTTGATAAATAACACCAGAACCGATACCGGCTTCTTGTGCCTTAGTTGATTTACCTTGTAATAAATCGTCAAAACTTGTTGCCTTTTGCATATTGATGACACCTACAATAGCAGGAGAAACATCTTTGATCATGGCATTAACCGATTTATATTTATCACTTTTACCGTCTAACACATTGCCACCTTTATCATTCGTAGCCTGTTGGACTTGAGATCCACCACTATTTGAATCATCTCCATTCATAAGTCGATTAACTCCTAAAACAATTAATGCTCCTATGATACCAGCGATTAGAGCAATAATAATAATTCTAAACCATGGAAACTTCGGTTTAGGTGGACGTGAATGCTGATAATCGCTGGATTGAAAATATTGATTATATTCTGTCATATTAAACCTCCGTATATATTTTAACCATTATCTCAATTATGAAGAAAATATTTAAATATTTCTAGTAAATAGCTATCAGTCTTAAGATGTATCTTTTAAAATCTTGTTCACGTGATAAGTTAATGATAAAATCGACTAAGTGTAGAAACTTAGAAGTAGGTGACAAAATGTATAAATTTATTAGTAAATTTTTAGAATTAATAATCGTAAAAATGGCACGTTCATTACATATTGTAGGTAAAGAGAACATTCCTAAAGATAGTAAATATGTTGTGACTTGTACCCATGAAAGTTATAATGAAGTGATTTTATTAGGATTAGCTTTAATTCCAAATGAAATTCATTATATGGCTAAAAAAGAATTATTTAGTAATAAATGGGGTGGCAAATTTTTAAGATCTTTAAATGCTTTTCCAGTAGATCGAGAAAATCCGGGACCTAGTACGTTAAAACAACCTGTTAAATTATTGAAAGATCATAAAACAGTAGGTATCTTCCCAACAGGTCATAGAACTTCAGTTGAAGGCGCGCCTTTAAAACGTGGAGCTGCAACGATTGCTATGCTAGGTAAAGCACCAATCTTACCAGCTGCTTATGTTGGACCAACGAAGTTACATGGTTTAGTCACTGGTCAAGCGATGATTAAATTTGGTAAACCTATTTATCAATCTGACATACCTAAAGATTTAAAGCGTAACGAAAAAATTGATTTTCTAACTAAAGAAATAGAAAGACGTACAGCACAGTTACAACATGAACTTCATCTTATTCAAGAACATCTTTAATAGATATTGATAGCATTATTCATCAGAAGATTTTCTAAATAGAGAATCTTCTTTTTTTATAAATAATTGATAAATGGATGATAGGAGTACCATGAGTGAAAATGACAAGTTTTAAGAAATCTATTTTCCGTTAGTACCATATATTACCTAACGTATGGTTCTTGTTATTTTGTCTTTAATCATTTTTATTTAGTCAATGCGGAAAGATTATTTAATAAAAAAATAGATTTGAAGTAAAATACCAGTTAATTATCTCAATCAATAATAAAAATCATTTATAATATCTTATTAAATATATATACGTTTTAATCTTTATTGATTAAAGCGTATCTTTTTTATTTTGTCATCACATTGTCTATTTATATAATATAAATAGATAGCGTAACCGCTTACAAATATGATAAATTATATATTGGACTAAATACATAAAAAATATAATTTTTAATAAATAAAGGAGGATAAAAGATGTTTAAATTCTTTCAAAATCTCGGAAGATCGTTAATGCTCCCTGTAGCAGTTTTACCAGCAGGAGCAATCATAACTGGGATAGGTAACTTACTAAATGCACTTCATGTTCTTCCCACAGTAGCCATGTTCTTTTCAATTGTAGGAACAGCTATTTTAGGACAATTAGGATTAATTTTTGCTATCGGTGTAGCTATTGGTATGGCTAAAAAGAACGATGGTGCCGTTGCTTTGGCAGGTGCGTTAGGATATGCCATGGTAACGAAAGTATTAAATCCAGAAAATGTGGCTACGTTATTTAATATAAAAGAAAAAGCAGTTAACTTAGGCTTTACAAAAATGGATAATTCTAATGTATTTCTTGGTATTATTATCGGGTTAATTGCAGCATATTCTTTTAATAAATTTAGTGAAGTTGAATTACCTATGGCCTTGTCATTTTTTAGTGGTAAACGATTAGTACCTATTATGACTGTATTTTTTAGTACTATATTAGCAGTTATACTATTATTTATTTGGCCTATGGTCTTTTCAGGCATTGTTGCATTTGGAGAATGGTTAGTAGGTTTTGGTTCATTCGGAGCATTTTTATATGGTGTCTTTAATCGACTACTTATTCCTACTGGTTTACATCATGCATTGAATGCAGTATTTTGGTTCGATACAGCAGGAATTAATGATATTGGTAAATTCCAAACAGGTGTAGATGCAGTAAAAGGTATAACAGGACGTTATCAAGCAGGTTTCTTCCCAATTATGATGTTTGGTATACCAGCAGCAGCACTTGCAATGTATCACAGTGCTGAGACAAAGCAACAAAAGCAAGTATGGGGATGGTTTTTAGCAAGTGCTATTTCAGCCTTTGTAGTAGGAGTTACAGAGCCAATTGAATTTGCATTTATGTTTGTTGCACCTGTACTTTTTATCATACATGCCTTATTAACAGGGCTTTCATTATTTATTGCATCTCTATTTCAGTGGACTGCGGGATTCTCATTTAGTGCAGGATTAATTGATTATGTTTTATCACTCATTAATCCAGTCGCTAATCACCCTTTAATGCTATTAGTTCAAGGTATTGTATTCTTTATTTTATATTATGTTATTTTTAGAATTATGATTAAAGTATTGAATTTAAATACAATAGGACGTGGTGATAACTTACTAGCTGATCCAATAGTAGAAGAAACGACAACTATAGATAAATCAAAAAGTGGAAAATATCATCAACCAGCTACACAAATATTAGAAGGTTTAGGTGGAAAATCTAATATCGATAGTTTAACAAACTGTGCTACACGACTTCGTTTAGAACTAAAAGATAATACGATTATTGATGAACAAAAAATTAGAAATGCTGGAGCTGTTGGGGTGACGAAAAATGGCCACCATTCAACACAAGTAATTATTGGTACACATGTTCAACAAGTAGCAGATGAAATTGAAAAACAGATGAAATAATTCAACAGAAACAATAAAAGCGACATTATATGTCCAAATCATTTGTTACACTATAGTCCTATTGATAAATATTATTTATATAAAAGAGCTAATGCTAGATTTTAAGCATTGGCTCTTATTTTTATTACATTGACTTTATATAAATGTTCGTTATGATTATAAGTATCAGAATAGTCAAAAAATGGAGAGATGTCGATGAAATCAATTTTATTTGATGTAGATGGTGTGTTTTTAAGTGAAGAACGTTGCTTTGATGTATCTGCCTTAACAGTTGAAGAACTATTAAAGAGTGATGATTTTTTAGGTTTAGATAGCGCTCAAAATTTTAATCATATGAATGATGAATTAATTGAAGATATAAGAACACAAGTATTTTTAAACGATCAAATTTTAAATCAATTAAAATCTTTAGGCCTTAATTCTAACTGGGATATGTTATTTGTTGTATTTAGTATTCATTTCATCCATCTCTTGAAACAGTTGGATTCAGAAACAATTAGACAAGTGACTCATGTTGAAACGTTTTCAGTTGAGACTCTACGTGAATTACAATCTTATAATTATCAATTTAAAGTTAATTATGCAGTACCGTTAAAATTTATTCAAAATAGTCAAAGTGGTAAAGAGAATATTTATCTTGAATTAGAAGATTACGCAAAAGATCAATTAAATATTGAAAATGCTAAATTATTTAATTTAAAAAGTCCACTTTGGAATTTAGCTAGAGCAATATATCAAGAATGGTATTTAGGAACAACTTTATATGAAAAAGTAGAAAAGCTTACTCCTTTGTCTATTCCTAAGTCTGGTTTTATTTATGAAGAAAAGATCTTACGTCCTGTGGAAGAAATTAAAACATTATTAAATGATATAAAACAAGCAGGTTTTAACATTGCCATTGCAACTGGTAGACCAAGAACAGAAACAATTGTTCCATTTGAGTCCTTTGGTCTTAAATCTTTTTTTAATGAAAATCATATTGTCACAGCGAGTGAAGTATTGAAAGCTGAGTCAGTATTTCCAAAAGAAGGGCTACTAGGTAAACCTAATCCATTTAGTTATATTGCAACTCTTTATGGAAACAATGAGGGAGATTATTTGCACTATATTCAAAATCAAAAACATATTGTTAATGAGAATGATGTATTTATTGTTGGTGATTCATTAGCGGATTTATTATGTGCTAAAAAGATTGGGGCAACATTTATAGGTACTTTAACTGGTTTAAGTGGGAAAGAAGCAAAAGAAGACCTAGAGCAACACGGTGCTGACTATATTGTTAATCATATTTGTGACATTAGACATATTCTACTTAATAAATAATAAAAAGAGAGGAACGCCGAATATTATCGTCGTTCCTTTCTTATTTATTATACTGATAAAGTTGTACCGTAGATGTTATCAAAATCACCAATCTCATATAATTCTTTAATAACTTGTTGAGTAATAGGTTGATCTATTGACAGAATCATCATTGCTTGTCCACCTTCAGAACTTCTTCCTAAAGACATTGAAGCAATATTGATATCATGTTTACCGAGTAGTTGACCTGTTAAACCTACCATTCCTGGTAAGTCTTTATGATAAGAAATAAATTGATAAGCATTGGGTTTAAAATCTACTGAATAATCATTAATTCTTACAATACGTGCACCAAATCCGTCTATTACAGTTGCACCAATTTTTACTTCGTCATGTTCACTTATCAAATTAATTTGAATATAATTACTGAATGTTCCCTGTGAAGCACGATTTTCAATATGATGAGTGATACCTTGTTCGTTTAATAATGCAATAGCATTAATTAAGTTCACGCGTTCACCTAAATTTTGTTTTAAAATTGACGTGACGATTGATCGAGTAATTAAATCAGATTCTTTTTTAGCATGTTCTCCGTTAAAAGTCACTTTAATCTCTCTAGGCGCATCATCTAATAATTGAATTGCCAATTCACCTGAAAGCTGGCTAATACGAAGCCATTGTTGTGTCTTCTCATCAATATGGTTTAAGTTTAACTTAGGTGCATTGACTGCGTTTGTAACATTACCATTTTCTAAAATATCAATGATTTCTTCAGCAACGGATACAGCTACTTTTTCTTGTGCTTCAATCGTAGATGCACCTAAATGAGGAGTTACAATAATATTTTTATGATCGAGAAGCGGTGAATCTAGGGGAGGTTCATTTTCAAATACGTCTAATGCTGCTCTAGCAATTTGATGTTGATTTAAGGCATTCAGCAAGTCGTTTTCATTAATAATTCCGCCTCTAGCTACGTTAATAATTTGTAACGTTGGTTTGGCTTGATTAAAAAAATGAGCATCGATAATTCCTTTTGTTTTAGGTGTTAACGGTGTGTGAACGGTAACAAAATCTGAACGTTGAGCAATTTCATCAATCGTTGCTAGTTCAATTCCAAGTTGCTCGGCTTTTTCTTTAGTCAAAAAAGGATCATAAGCTAAAACAGTCATACCAAAACTTTTTAATCTTTCTGCTACACCTAAACCAATACGTCCTGCTCCAATGACGCCTAATACTTTTTGATATAATTCAACTCCTTTAAATGCTTTACGATTCCATTCTTTATTCTTTAGTGATGTGTAAGCTTGCGGAATATTTCGTGCCATTGCTAGAATCATAGCAACTGAGTGCTCAGTAGCAGAAATCGTATTTCCATCGGGAGCATTTACAACGAGTATACCGTTTAGAGTTGCTGATTTTATATCAATATTATCCACACCTACACCGGCTCTAGCGATAACTTTTAAGTTTGAAGCATGGTTAATAATAGATTCTGTGACTTGAGTTTGACTACGTACGATTAACCCTTGATAGTTAGGAATAATATCGACAAGTTCTTCTTCAGTTAAACCAGACTTAAAATCAACCTTAAAATCAGAATGATGGATTAAACTTTGTAAACCTTCTTCTGAAATTGGATCTGAAACTAAAATATTATGCGTCATGTTGAATTACCTCCGTAAATTTTAACGTAGCTTTACCAATATAATTGACTTTACGATAATCTGTAAGAATTATCTCTAAAGCTGAAACAACAGATAAAATATCAAAAGGTGACACTTTTCCCATGTGACCAATTCTCAAAATGGTTCCTTTTAGTTTGCCTTGACCACCAGCAATAGTAATATTAAATCTTGATTTTAGTGTTGATTTAATATATGTTAATTCGTCTTTATCGTGAGGGATAAAAGAAGTAACAGTAGGAGAGGCATATGAGTCTTTAGTAACTAATAATTTTAAATCTAATGCTTTTAAACTTTCGTTTTAAAAAAGTAATCTACACCGTTAAC